>JAUIMA010000227.1 GCA_030432675.1 Candidatus Hydrogenedentota bacterium
GAGGAAAACACAAGAAGGGGAGATTTTTTTCAAAACAATGACGCATATCGGGAATACCGGGCAGAAAAGAGGTGTTTCTTAGGATGACGTCGCATGAAATCTTTCCCCCAGATTTCCCGACGTTATCAGTCAGCAATGACTGGTTCCCACCACCGGCGAGTGCAATTTGGTAGTTCCCCCGCTACCTGCACTCGCCTCTTATTTTTTCTCTGTTAGCCAGCTTAGCTCGCCGACAACAAAGCGTATTATGTGATTTTCGCACTTTGTAAGCCCGACTCCCATACGCCGGAAGTCGATAGAACCTGTTGACATTCCTGTAGTTATCACCTATAATGCGTCGAACGATTGGCCTGCGACCTGCACTCGACAGGAATACGCGCTCTGATATTTCCCCCTTTTCAAGAGTATGAAGTGCATTTTCGGCGTACCACGCAGGACCAGATTACGTCACCATTGTAGTGCACGTCCAACCCGGCCTTACGATTTTTACAGGCCACTAGTATGTAATAGGAGACAATAATGACCGCAAAATTTTCCACGGGACTGTGGGTCTTTTCGAGCAACCCTGATCGCTATTGCGTGGAGGGGTATCGTGACGTACCCAAAGTCACCGAGGCGGTTTCACTTGCGGCAAAGATTAAGGGCCTGAAAGGTGTCGAAGTCAGCCAGACGGACATTTCTTCCGATCTTCCTGTAAAGGACATGAAACGACTCCTGAAAGACAATGGTCTCGCCTGCTCGGGCGTTAACACGAATCTCTGCCATTCCCGACGCTTTTCCCTGGCAGGCTTCGGCCACCAGCACCAGAAGACCCGTAATGCCGCCATCGACGAAGGTCGCAAAGCGGCTGATCTCGCCCGGGCCCTCGGCGCCACGGAAATTACACTCCGCTTGAACACCGACGGCTTCGATTATCCTTTCCAAGTGGACTACACGGCCCACTGGAACACGGTCATCTCTTCCATTAAGACGATTGCCAAGTATGCGTCGCCCGATGTGAACGTGGCGATTGCCTACAAACCCCGTGAGCCCCGGAAACACCTGACGGTGGCCACCGTGGGGAAGGCCCTGTCCATGTGTCAGGAAATCGCCATGAAAAACGTGGGCGTGGCCCTGAATTTCTCCCACGCCATGATGTCGGGGGAAAATCCGGCAGAATCCATCGCGTTCCTGACCCGCTCCAGCAAGCTGTTCCAGATGTATTTCAGTGACAGCTACCGCATGTGGGATGATGCCATGATCCCCGGCAGCCTGAATCTCTGGGAGTGCATGGAAGCCCTGTTCTACCTCAAGACGGCCAAATACAAAGGTTATCTGACGGTTGACATGTTACCCCAGCGCATTGAGCCGACCCACGCGCTCCAGATTGCCATCGGAAACCTCTCCATTCTCTACAAGAAATTGGAGAAACTGGACACCTCGGAATTGCGTAAAGCACAGAAAACCCTGGACGCGACCGAGTCACAGCGGATCATTCGCCGAATCATGCTCCAGTAGTCCGGTGCCTGCACCCAGTATGCATAACGACCCTATTCCTTGAGGATAGGGTCGTTTTTTTGTACCTCGTCCGGTTCTCATAGTACGATAGACGGAGACAGGTCGCTTTTGACCACTGGTTTCTAAAGGAGCAAAACCCCTGTTAAGCGGTAACACATCGGGCCTCAAGGCCTTCCAGACCAAACAGCTCGAAAAACTCGCCAAACGCAAGGTGGCCCCCGATCAGCTGATTTCCCCCGAGTTGGCCCGGGCCATTACGGAATTGTCCCGAGAGCTCAACCGCCAGATCGGTCTGCTGATTGATCGACGGGGACGGGTCTCTGCGGCAGTAGTGGGGGACGCGCGGTCGCTTTTCCTGCCCGACATTAACCGGCGTGGTCGAAATCGCCTCTGCGGCCTCCGTCTCGTGCACACCCACCTGAATGCGGAAGCGCTTAATGACGATGACCTGACGGATTTGGCCCTCCTGCGGCTCGACTGCATCGCGGCCATTGAAGTCGGACCCGACGGGTTGCCCGGTACCGTCCACCGTGCCCATCTGATGCCCGCCAATGACGGCGATGAGCCCTGGACCCTGTTGGAACAAAGCAAAGTTCACGACTTACCCGAGGATTTCCTTTCCTTCATCGGCGCCCTGGAAGACGAGTTTTCCCGTCTGAGTTGGGGACGGGATAGCGGTGACAACATGGACCGGGCCGTCGTAATTCACGTCTCCGGCCGTCCCCATACCGCGGCACAAGATTCCATCGATGAACTGAAGGAGCTGGCACGGAGTGCCGGCATCACGGTAGTTCACGAAATCATTCAGCGACGCAACCCGGATCCCAAATTCGTCACGGGTAAGGGCAAGCTGAAATTCGCGATTATCAAGGCCATGCAACTCGGTGCCGAGACCATTGTCTTTGACATGGCGCTCTCGCCCTCACAAATGAAGAGCATCAGTGCCTTTACCGACCTGAAAGTGGTCGATCGAACCCAGGTCATCCTCGATATTTTCGCCCTGCACGCCGTAACCCGAGAGGGCAAACTCCAGGTCGAGCTCGCCCAGTTACGCTATCGACAGCCCTTCCTCGGCATGAAAAGTTCTGCCTTCTCGCGCCTGACGGGCGGAATTGGTGGCCGGGGACCGGGTGAAACGAAGCTCGAAGTAGACCGCCGCCGGGCCAGCGATCGCATTGCACGCCTCGAACGGGAGGTCAGCAAACTGGGCGATCGACGCGAACTGCGTCGGGGCGTGCGCAAGCGCAAGGGCGTCCCCACGGTCGCCGTGGTGGGCTACACCAACGCCGGAAAGTCGACGCTGCTCAATCACCTGACCAACAGCCAGGTGACTGCCGAAGATGCCCTGTTCGCCACCCTGAATCCCGTATCCCGCCGCATCCGCTTTCCACAAGAACGGGAAGTCATTATCACGGACACGGTAGGATTCATCCGGGAGCTCCCCAAAGAACTCAAGGCCGCCTTCCGCACGACGTTCGAAGAGTTACATGATGCCGATATGCTCCTGCACGTTATCGATGCGTCTTGCCCCGACTTCGAAGACAAATACGACACCGTGGTGAAGCTTCTGCGGGAGCTTGAACTCGACACCAAACCAACCTATTGCGTGCTTAATAAACAGGACAAATGTGATCCCGATACGCTCGCGGGCCTGACCGAACGGTTTGATGGCTTTCCCCTGAGTGCGCTGGACCGCAGTTCCTTTACTGACTTATTGACTAAAATGGAGACCGACCTGTGGTCCGAAGATCTTTCACCCGCCACCTGATCACAAACCGGGTTTTGCCGACCGTTGCCCTGCTCATTGCGCTGTGTCCCGCAATCGCCCAGCCCGCCGTTTCGGGGGGGGAAGCGCTTAAGCGGTACGAAACCGCTGTTACGGAGCAGCAGGCGGCATTGGAGAAACGCGATAGTACGGCATTCGCCCTTCAGGAAGAGAAAGCTGCAGCGGCCCTCCACGAAGCGGCAATCGCCTTTGAAGCCCAATATGCCGACGAGCCCAGCGAGGCCAATGCACTGGGGTATATCACGGCCAGCCGCCTGAACGGCGATCACGATCTCGCCGCCGCCTTTGCAAAGCGGGCGCTGGACGACGGTTTCGATCATCCTGCACTATGGCGGGAACGCGGCACTGGGCTCCTTCAAATGGGCAGTGCGCTCGAGGCAGAAGGCGTTCAGGCCCTGTACACCGCCCTGGAACGGGATGCCCAGTCCGAGGAGGCCCTGGCTACCTGGAACGCGTTGGGCGCATACTATATCGACAAGGGCATGCCCCATGCTGCGGACCAGGCCTTCAGCGCAGCACTGGCTATCGAAAGCGGAAACGTGCGCGCCCAATTGGGTCAACTGACGGTCGCGGTGTTCCGTGGAGAGGTGCTGGAAGCCGGCACGACTCTCACAGCCCTCGGAAAAACCGCCCAACCCTACGACCTGGTATTGCGTCGACAACTGCGCCTGGCGCTCATGGACTTTGATGAACGTCGCCGGACCTTCAGCGATACGGCGGCCAACCACGACGCCTATGCACGGCTCCTTTACGCAGCGGCACGGTTGCCTCAGGCGGTACTCGCCGCACAGCGGGCGGCACGACTTGCCCCGGAAGATTCAGGAAAATGGAATTTTCTGGCCGCTATCCAATTGCAGATGGGAGACTATCCCGGTGCCAAAAACAGCTACGAATCCTCTCTGAAGGCGGACCCCAATCAACCGGAGGTACAACAGACGGTGGAACGGCTACGGCAGGCGCTGGAACAGGCGGCCCAGCAGCAACAGCAGAACGCCCCGGCAACCGGCGCTGGAAAAGGACCGCTGCGCTAGCCATCTGACGCCTCCTGCGCGCAGATTAATCGCGGTCGAAGTGCCGGCGAAAGTGTCGCTCGAAGGAATCTGCGACGGCGTTGAGCGTGGGGGGGCTATCAAGTAGCTGCGCCAGGGAAGTCACGGGCTTATCCGCAATTCCGCAGGGGATGATGTATCCAAAGTGCGTCATGTCGGGGCATACGTTCAGCGCAATGCCATGTAGCGTTGTCCACTTGCGCAAGGCAATCCCGATAGCCGCCACTTTCGCATCACCCACCCAGACCCCCGTGCGTCCCTCCACCCGCGATCCGGTGAGTCCATAGTCTGCCAACACATCGATCAGCACGCTTTCCAGGGTCCGCAGATACCAGCCCACCGAGCATTTCCAGTGATTCAGATTCAGTATCGGATAGGCGACCAGCTGTCCCGGACCATGATACGTCACGTCGCCGCCACGGCTGGTCTTCAATAGCTCCACACCGTGCGCCGGGAAATCACTGGGGGGGAGCAGCAGATTTTCATCGTGACTCTCTTTTCCCATGGTCACCACGGCGGAGTGCTCCAGCAGATAGAGCGTGTCCGGCAGGCGCTCCTCCGCCACGCCCTGATGACGGGCCAACTGGCGCTCCCACATGGCCTCATAAGCGACTGGAACAGGTTCCCGGATTACTTCCAGCTCGTGCTCCCGTGGCGGTGATGACATGCCAGCTTCCTCAGTCCGTCAGGAGTTTGAGGGCCGTCTGGAGCGTCACCGATTCCAACGACGGCACTACCACGTCGGCTTCGCGCAATTCGTCGGCCGTAAATGAGTTGGTGACGGCGATGACTTTCATACCGGCCGTCTTGGCCGACTGAACCCCGAGAATGGCATCTTCCACCGCAACGCAATCGGTGGGGGAGAGGCCCAGCTCGCGGGCCGCTGTTTCATAGATTTCGGGGTGAGGCTTCTTATGGGTAATCATGTCCCCATGAATCCAGGCGTCAAATAAGTCGGTGTTGACCCGTGAAGACTTGAGGGTCTGAGCCGATTTCTTCCCCGGGCTGGACGTAGCAATGCCCAGTTTCCAATCGGGGGCAGCAGCCGTCGCTTCGATAAGCGGATGGATCCCCGGGAAGGAAATATCCGGGTCGGATTCCAGGAGTTCCAGAAAATACTGGTGCCGCAGTTCAACCGCTTCGGCCACGTCAATTTCTATGCCGTGCTTACGGGCGGGCTCGATGCAATAGACCTCTGCACCTGTGCCAATATAAGGCGTAAACTCTTCTGGCTGAACCGTGAGCCCATAGAGGGTCTCATACATGCGGCTGGTCGCCTTCACACTCAAGCCCTCGGTATCTCCGAGCACACCATCGACGTCAAATACCAAACCATACATGGTTAGAGAATACTCCTGAATTAATCTGGGCTGCATGGGGGGCTACACCCCAACTGGGATTACAAATGGGGCGAGTGGGGGTGATCCCCATCAGGCAACGACGGCTTCCAGACCGATTGCGTCCAGGATTTTGGCCTCGTCGTTGTCGACGGTCACCGTCTCCTCGGCAGACGCGATCGCGCTATCGGGATCTTTCAAGCCATGGCCCGTAAGAATGCACGTCACACGAATCTTGTCGCTGTGCGCCGGGGTCTTGTCGTCAAAATATCCGGCTGCGGACAACTTAATAAGGCCCGCCACGCCTGACGCACTCGCGGGCTCACAGAAGACCCCTTCGGTGGCGGCCAGCTTTTGATACGCCGCACGAATCTCATCATCGGTTACCATATCGATCAGGCCACCAGACTCATCCCGGGCTGCTTCCGCCGTCTTCCAACTCGCCGGATTACCAATGCGGATGGCCGTGGCAAAGGTCTGGGGCTGCTCGACGGGATGGCCCAATACGATGGGTGCTGATCCGGCCGCCTGAAATCCCAACATGACGGGACGATTCTTGCTTTTACCGGCAGCGTGATATTCGGTATAGCCTTTCCAGTAGGCGGAGATATTACCGGCGTTTCCAACCGGCATCGCCTGGAAATCGGGGGCGACGCCTTCAAAATCATCGACGATCTCAAAGGCTCCGGACTTCTGGCCTTCGATGCGGAAGGGATTAACCGAGTTCACCAACGCGATGGGGTTGTGTTCACAGATCTTACGCACCTGGGTGAGCGCCTCATCGAAATTCCCACGAATCTGGATCACTTTCGCCCCGTGGATCATCGCCTGGGACAATTTTCCAAGGGCAATTTTGCCCTCCGGAATAAGCACCGCACAGCGAATACCGGCGCGGGCCGCATAGGCCGCCGCCGAAGCCGACGTATTGCCGGTTGACGCACACATGACGGCTTTGTAGCCTTCTTCCACGGCCTTCGTAATGGCCATGGTCATTCCACGATCCTTGAAGGAGCCGGTGGGATTCAATCCCTCATACTTGAGCCAAATCTCCAGCTTTGGATGAATGGCCTTACTGAGGTTATAGGCAGGAATAAGGGGAGTAGAGCCTTCACTCAGGGTAACAATACGGGTATCATCAGACACGGGCATGTAATCCCGATAGCGATTAATCAAACCTTCGTTGCGCATGAATTCACCTTCACTTGACGCGGGGGCAACCCCGTCTCTTTCCTTCGCTCAGCCCAAGACCCGAATCATGTGGGTCGGCTCATCAACAAAATCACTCTGGTCAATTTCTGCCAGCGCCGCCTTAATGTTCGACTCCCGGGTTTCATGGGTCATGAGTACGACGTGAGCAGGGATTCCCTCGGCTTCCGCATTCTGAATACAAGAGGCGATACTGACATCGTGATTGCCCAAAATGGAACAAACCGCGCCCAACACACCCGGATGGTTTTGCGTCGCCAAGCGGAGGTAGTAGCATCCTTCAATGAGACCATTGTCTCGCAGGGACAATTGATGGCTGTAACAGAACGGCGCTTCTACAGCGCCATCACCGCGACGGGCAATGTCCACAACATCACCGACGACGGCGCTTGCCGTAGGTAGCTTCCCGGCACCCCGTCCGTAATACAGGGTGGCATCGGCGATATCGGTTTCCACATACACCGCGTTGAACTCATACTTCACCGCTGCCAGCAGATGATCGTTGGGAACCAACGTGGGGTGGACGCGGGCTTCGATTTCTCCGTCTACACGGCGCACTACGGCGAGTAGCTTGATCTGGTACCCGACTTCTGCCGCATAGGCCACGTCGATGTGGCTGATTTTCGTAACACCCTCGACATAGATGTCATCCAGCGCGACGGGCGTACTGTAACAAAGGCTCGCGAGAATCTGGCACTTGTGGGCCGTATCGTGCCCTTCAATATCCAAGTCGGGGGGAGTCTCGGCGAAGCCCAGGGCCACGGCCCGTTGAAGGGCATCATCGAATTCGAGATTCTCCTGTTCCATATGGGTCAGAATGTAATTACAGGTGCCGTTTAGAATGCCATAGACTGCTTCAATGTTGTTGGCGACCAGACTTTCCCGAATGGCCTTAATGATCGGGATGGTACCGGCGACTGCCGCTTCATAACGCAAATCTACGCCGTTCTTTATCGCTGCGTCGTTGAGTTCAGGGCCGGCCATGGCCAGCAGCATTTTATTGGCAGTGACCACATGCTTACCGCTGTTCAGCGCCGCGAGGATGAAGCTTCGTGCAGGTTCGTAACCGCCGATCAGTTCACACACCACGTCTACGTCGGGATCGTTAATCAGCGCGTTGGCATCCTTACTGACCGTTACTCCGGTGAGATCGAAGTCACTCAGGAGTTCCGGGTTCAGATCCGCCACATGGGTGAGTATAACCTCCGCACCTGTCTTATCCGCGATCACCTGGGTGTTCGACAGGAGGGTCTCGATCACGCCACCACCGACCGTACCGGCACCAATTACGCCAACCTTGCAGGCCATTCTAAATCCTTTCAGCCAACCTATGGGGGAGACTCAATCCAACCCCTACCTTGCAACCAAGGCACTCAAAATCAAAAAGCGTGGCACAGCCGTCCCGGCTGTGAACTGCACAGGCGGGACGCCTGTGCCACCCTGAAGTAGCATTGCCCTTCGAACTCTACCTAGACTTCAAAGATGCATATTACGTCGCCCACAGCGACCGTTTCACCTTCTGCGGCTTTTCGTTCAACCAAGGTGCCACTCTGCGGGGCGGGCAACACGAAGGCCGCCTTGTCAGTCGTCAGTTCCAGTAGGTCATCTCCCTCGGAAACAGGACCTTCCTTCACCAACCATTCCGAGATCGTACCGCCTGTAACGGCATCGTCGTCATCACCCAGGCTGGGCAAACTGATTTCTACCTGCATAAACGATTAACTCCTCACCGAATGCACGGCACGATGTTGTGCAGCGTATTCGGATTCCAACAAGGCTTCTGAACGATAAGAACTGCGTACGAAGGGGCCTGCTACCGCGAAACCAAAGCCTATCTCATACGCCATTGCTTCGTATTCCTTGAACTTTTCCGGGCGTATATAGGAGGCGACCGCGTGATGTTTTGGGGTGGGTTGGAGGTATTGGCCAATGCTCACCGAGTCACAACCCGCTTCTTTCAGGTCTACCAGAGTCTCCCGGATCTCCGCCTCCGTCTCGCCACAGCCCAGCATAAAGGCCGACTTGATAAAGTGCCCCTGACTCAAGTCCCGGGCGGTTCGCAACACGTCCAACGACTGCGCATACGTAAAACGTCGGTCCCGAATACGCGAGAAGACACTGGCAACGGTCTCAATATTGTGACTGAAGATCTCGGGCTCAGCGGCCTGCACCAGGGCAATGTCCTCCCGATTGCCGTCAAAATCCTGCACCAACACCTCCACCGTGGTCTCCGGCATGACCCGCTTGATGGCGTAAATCGTGTCCGCAATATGTTGAGCGCCGCCATCGGGCAGGTCATCGCGTGTCACGGAGGTAATTACGGTGTGCTTCAATCCAAGACGGCGCACGGCTTCTGCAATATTCTCCGGCTCCTCCTGATCGAGATCCCCGGGATTTCCGCTGTTCACGGCGCAATAACTGCAATGGCGTGTGCACGTATTGCCCATGACCATAAAGGTGGCAGTTTTTCGGCCCCAGCACTCCGATTGATTAGGACAGTGGGCACTTTGACAGACGGAGTGGAGCTTCAAATCACCAAGAAGCGATTTAACCTCTTGGAACACCTCGCCTGAAGGCCAAGGTTGCCGAATCCAATCCGGGAAGGTTTTTGGGGAGTTTTTAGTCGTCGTCATGGAGAATCTTCAGTTTGGAAATGGGATTACCCGTCAAAACTCCGGAGATTATAACACGTTAGGGGATGCGGAAAGAATCCTTGTGGGCTCCTGATGTACTGCCCGCATCGTGAGCGCCCCTCT
>JAUIMA010000228.1 GCA_030432675.1 Candidatus Hydrogenedentota bacterium
CTGGGTACGGATGGGGGGCACCATGATGGGGGTAGTCTGCTGGGCGGAATGATGAAGTTCGTCTACGCTGCCGAAGTCCCGGTGACGGTGATTGCTTCGGTGCTCAGTACGGCCATGTGGGCGATTTCTCTGCTGTCCAATCACTATCTGAACAATACCAATGCGATGCTTGCCCTGGTGCTGGTCATCCCTATCGTGGTGGGTGGTTTTGTGGCAACGAAAATTATTCTCATGCCCTTCGTGCCCCTACTCAAAAAGGCCTTCGATGAGTCGAGTGATGTGATTCATGTGATTGGCCAGTTGTGCGTCGTGACGACGCTGGAAGTAACGGAAAAACACGGTCAGGCCGAAGTGCCGCTTAAGGGGTCCCCGTTGCTTATCAACGTGGTAACCCGTGATGGGGTGACGATGCGAAAGGGTGATGAAGCGGTGGTATTTGCCCGTGAGGACGACGGAACCTATGTCATTACCCCGTTTTCGGGTGATGCGAATAAAGCAGACGCGTAGATCGTATAAGTTGTGTTGTTAAATCGCCGGGAGGGCGGATTCGCAGGGGTGTTTCCTGTCTGAAACTCTTTGGCTCGTGTATATTCAGGAGGATGGTGTAATGATTACAAGTATCGCAAGCGCCGTTGTGGTCGTATTGGTTGTTATTGCCTTTGCGGTCATGATAATGGTGATCCGTTGTTGGCGGAAAGTGGAACAGGGTACGGCTCTGATTATCACGGGTGGTAAGAACCCGACCGTGCATTTCTCCAAGGCGATTCTGTTGCCGTTGGTGCGGCAGGCAGAAATTATGGACATCTCGGTGCGGCGCATCGAGATTTATCGACATGGTCCCCAGGGTCTGGTCTGCCAGGACAACGTGCGGGCAGATATCAAGGTGGCATTCTTCGTTCGCGTGAACAATAACGAAGAAGACGTATTGAAAGTTGCTCAGTCCATTGGTGCGGCGCGGGCGTCGGAGCGGGAGAAGCTGGAAGAGCTGTTTGAAGCGAAGTTTTCCGAGGCGCTGAAGAGCGTGGGTAAGAAGTTTGAATTCATTGCGCTGTATACCTCTCGGGAAGAGTTCAAAGACGAAATTCTCAAGATCATTGGCCGGGATTTGAACGGCTATATTCTGGATGATGCGGCCATCGATTATCTTGAACAGACGCCCATGAGCCAGCTTGATCCCCACAATATCCTGGATTCGGAGGGTATTAAGAAGATCACGGACCTGACGGCGCAGCAGCAGATTCTTGCGAACAACATTACCCGGGACAAAGAGAAAACCATCAAGAAGCAGGACGTGGAAGCGCGGGAAGCGATTCTCGAATTGGAGAAGCAGCAGGCCGAGGCAGAAGCGAAGCAGACACGCGAAATTGAATCGGTGCAGGCCCGTGAAGTGGCGGAGGCGGCGAAGATCAAGGAAGAGGAACGCCTGAAATCGGAGCGGGCGCGGATTACCACCGAGGAAGAAGTGGCGATTGCGAATGAGAATAAGGATCGCCAGGTGATCGTGGCCTTGCGGAACAAAGAGCGCACGGACCAGGTGGAGAAAGAGCGCGTTGAAAAGGATCGCATGCTCGAAGCCACGGAACGCGAGCGGGTCGTTTCCCTGGCGGACATCGAGAAAGAGAAGGCTATCGAAGTCGAGAAGAAGGCCATCCAGGATGTAATTCGCGAGCGGGTTATTGTGGAGCGGGCGGTGGTGGAAGAGCAAGAACGCATCAAGGATACGCAGGAATTTGCGACAGCGGATCGTGCCAAGCAGGTCGCCATCACGGCAGCCGAAAAAGATGCGCAGGAATCGCTGGTCAAAGAAATCAAGGCCGCCGAAGCGCGGCGTGACGCGGCGCGATTCGGCGCGGAAGAAACGGTTATTTCTGCGGAGGCCCTGCGGGATGCGAGCGAGCGCGAAGCGGTGGGCAAGAAGATGCTGGCCGAAGGCATTACGGCCGAGCAGGCAGCAGCCGGACTGGCAGAGGCACAGGTTATCGAGCGCAAGGCTATTGCCGAGGCCAAGGGGCTGGAAGCCCATGCGGAAGCGACCCAGAAGCAGGGTACTGCCGAGGCCAGCGTAATGCAGCTTAAGTTTGAGGCGGATGCCAAGGGTATTACCGATAAGGCCGAGGCGATGAAGCTTTTCAACGCGGTGGGCCGGGAACACGAAGAGTTCAAACTCCACCTCGAAAAAGAGAAAGCCATCGATCTGGCGGCCATCGACGCGCAGCGTGAGATTGCGCAGCAGCAGGCGTCTATCATTGCCCAGGCCCTTCAGACGGCCAAGATCGATATCGTGGGTGGTGAGACCGAGTTCTTCGATAAGATTACCCATGCCATTACCTCGGGTAAGGCCGTTGACCGCTGGGTGAATAACAGCCAGGCCCTGACCGACGTGAAGAACACCTTCTTCAATGGTGACCCTGAGTATTTCAAGGCACGGATGGAACACTTTACGGACCAGTTTGGAATTGACAGCGAAGACGTCAAGAACCTGTCCATCGCCGCTCTGCTGAACAAGATGAAGAATATGGCCGACACACCGGGTGATGCCAACGAGTTCACCATGCTCGCCGGGCTGGCGCAGCAGTTGGGATTCAGTGACAAGACCATCAGCCAGATCTGCTAGACCGTGTAACGCGGGTAGTACAGGCAGATAACGTGATGAATCCAACCAGGAGGATTACACATGGCTGAGCCGGAACAAACGGCCGAGGCCGCCGGTGTCGAAGAGTACGCGGCGGCCGGCCTGGAGTCGGGGACGTATGAAATCATACGAAACCGTCTCGCCAAGGCGGGCCGGGCCCTGCAGGGGAGACTGGAGCAACTCAATGGTGCGCGGAAGGATGTCTTCGGCGCGATTGAGACCAAACTGCTCACGACGGAGCACATTACCACGGATAACAGTTGCATCGCACGGGACATCGTGCCGGTGGGTGAGCGTTTTATCTTCGGGTATAACGTTCACATCGGACTGAAGTCACAGATTTCGTTGGAGGATGTGTTTTCGGTCTACCGGTTGGAGGGGCACAGTCTCGTGCGGGAGCCTATGGATCTCGTCCGCAATGAGAATTTCGAGCGGGACTTTCAAGAGCTCTTCAAATACTATAAGAGTACGGTGTTTGCCAAGTTTTCGGTCATTGGACCCAATCTTTTCATGGTCTTTCGGGTGGGGAAGGGTATTACGGATATCAAAGTCTTTAAGTGGGCTCTTGATGGAGATACGCTGGTCTACCTGGACAACCGAAGTGAACACGAGTACCGCTTTCCGCCTCAGCATGACTTTGAGTGGGTGCGCACCCATCGGGATATGCACTATCACGGACGGCACCCCCATGTATCGATTGATAATCGACTCTTTGTGGAGACGGTTGGCGGTGACCTGACCATCAAGGTGGAAAACAACACGGAGTCGGGCCTGGGTATCTACGCCGAAGACGTGGAAAACGCGGACCAGACGCTGGATGATGCGGAGTTTTTCTACGCGCTGGTAGGCAACCTGATTCTCTTGAAGATTAAGCCCTATCAGGAAGACGCCTGGCGCTATTTCGTGTACTGCGAGAAGAATCAACAGGTCTATCGGTTGGACGCGATTCAGGAATCGTGTGTGCTCCTTCCGGAAGAGCATGGCCTCATCTATGCGAATGGCTATGTGCTCCAGACGGGCGAGCAAAAAGCATTCGGTGCGGGTCTCAAAGACATGCTTTTTGAGAAGCGCGTCGCTTCGCCCAACGGAGAGGATTATCTCTATATCTTTTACAACCGCAATCTTGGGGACTACGTCCTGTTATCCTATAACGTGATTACCCAGAGTGTGGATACGCCCATTCCCTGCAATGGCTACTCGTTTTTTCAGAATGGTGAGTTGCTTTATTTCAAGAGTAGTCCCGAGCCCCAGCGGAATCACGCGTTGCAGATATGGCAGACACCCTATCGGAGCGCCGATTTGCCGCTCGATGCCAAGTCGGACTCCATGCTCTTCAAGATTGGCAACAAGGATATTGTTCGCGGTATGGCGGACTGTAACGAAGTGCTGAATCTGATAGCCAAAGAGGACAGTTACGCCAATCTTTACAGCGATATTACGAAAAAAGTCGGTGGCATGTTTGATGCCTATCACTGGATCGGCGATGAGGCAACCTTCAATCTGAAGGCGGACCTACTCCAGATTCGGGAAGCGTCCCAGGCCGCCATCAGTGAATTTGAGAAAGTCTCGAATGCCCGGCGGAATGCGTCGGAACAGCTACGGGCGGTATCGACGGAAGCTGCCGAAATACGGCGTGAGATTCTGGCGCGACCTTTTGACTCGATTCACGACTTCGTGGCGGCACTCACCAGTGTACGAACCGCACGGGGCAAGGTAATTGGACTGAAGGATCTGAAATATATGGATCTCGCTGCAGTGGATGAACTGCAGGAGTCTCTTTCTGAAGAAGCCGAGCGGCTGGGGCAAAGCTGTGTTGAGTTCTTACTCCGTCCCGAGTCTCTGACGCCCTATGCGGCCGCAGTCGAAGAGCACGGTAGCAAAATTGAGGGGTTGGAGAAGGTGGCGGTGGCGAAGGAACTCGCCGATGAAATCGACAAGCAATCTGCCGATCTGGAAATGCTGATTGACGTGGTGAGCAATCTCAAGATTGATGATGCTACGCAGCGCACGGAGATCATCGATACAATATCAGCTATTTTTGCGACGCTGAACCAGACCCGGTCCAAGTTGAAGAACAAGACGCGAGAGCTCGGCAAATCCGAGGGCATCGCTGAGTTTAACTCTCAGATTAAGTTGTTGAATCAGGCGGTGGCCAATTATATCGACCTGTGCGACACCATCGCGAAATGTGATGAGTTCCTCACCAAGGTCATGGTTCAGATTGAGGAGTTGGAAGGGCGCTTTGCGGAGTTCGATGAGTTTGTGATGCAGCTCACCGAGAAGCGCGAAGAAGCCTACAATGCCTTCGAATCGGTCAAGATTCAACTGCAGGAAAAGCAGAACAAGCGGGCCACGGCCTTGACCCAGGCGTCGGACCGTATCCTCAAGGGCATTAAGAGCCGCATTGAGACCTTTGAGACGGTGGAAGAGATCCATGGGTACTTCGCTTCCGACCTGATGATCGAGAAGGTGCGTGATATCATCGGTGAGCTTGGTGAACTGGGCGACACGGTGAAGGTGGACGATGTTCAGAGTCGCCTGAAGACTATCCGCGAAGATGCGGTGCGCCAGTTAAAGGATCGGCAGGACCTCTTTGAAGGTGGCGAGAGCGCCATCAAGCTGGGGTCTCACAAATTTTCGGTCAATACCTTTGAGCTTGCTCTTACGACGGTTATGCGGGATGGTGAAATGTACTTTCACCTTGCGGGTACCAACTACTTTGATCCCATCAAAGATCCCGAGTTTCTGGCGACCCGGGATTTGTGGTCCCAGGAAGTGGTCTCGGAAAACAAGGACGTCTACCGCGCGGAATACCTGGCCTATTTGCTGTTTCAGGCGGCCCGGGCGGGTGAGGGGGCAGATACGGAAACGCTCCGCGCTCTTTCGCTGGAGGAACTCCAGGTCTACGTGCAGAAGTTTATGGGGTCCCGTTATGCGGAGTCCTATGTGAAGGGCGTGCATGATCACGATGGGGCCTTGCTCTTGCAGGCGCTGCTGACCATGGACGCTTCGCTGGGTCTCCTGTCGTTTCACCCCCGTGCGCGGGCCATGGCCACGGTGTTCTGGCACCAGTTTGACGACGAAGGTACCAAGAAACGGATTGCTACGACCCTCGATGGCTTTCGGGTTATTCGGGAGACCTTCGGCGATGTGGAAGGGCAGCGCCACTATACGGAAGAGTTGCGGCGTCTCCTGGATGCCTACGTGGCTGAGCGCGATATTTTCGAGGTCCGGTGGGTGGACGAAGCGGCCCGCTATCTCTTTGAGATTCTCGTTGTGGGCAGTGCCGGGGCCATCAGTGAGAAGGCCCACGGCATCTACCTCGATTTTGAGGCCCATCTGAAGAAGAATGATGGTTCGGCGAAGTTTAAGGATTCCCTGGACGCCGCCCGCAGCGACACGAACAGTGCCTTCTTGTTATGCCGCGATTGGGTGCGTGCTTTTGTGCGGACGCGAGACGATGCGCAGGAGGTGGATTACATCGATGAGGTGGCGGGTCTGTTGCTGACGCAGGACCACGATATTTCCCGGGTGGTGCATGCGTCCTCTGCGGAGAAGATTTCGGGATTGGTGGGTAACCACGGGCTCTTGGAGTCCGGGAACTACCTTCTTAATTTCAATGCCTATATGGACAAGCTGGGCGCCTATTGCCACGACACGGTACCCCGGTATCAGGCCTATGTGGCGCGGAAGAAGTCGCTGGTCGCGGAAGAAACGGAATTGCTCCGGCTGGAAGAATTCCGTCCCCGGGTGTTGACGTCCTTTGTGCGTAATAAGCTTATCGACAATGTCTACTTGCCGTTGGTGGGTGATAATTTCGCGAAGCAGATTGGTGCGGCGGGCGACCAGAAGCGTACCGACCGCATGGGTATGTTGCTGCTCATATCGCCCCCTGGCTATGGTAAGACCACGTTGATGGAGTATATCGCCAATCGTCTGGGGCTCATCTTCATGAAGATCAACGGTCCGGCCCTGGGGCACCATGTTACCTCTCTGGACCCGTCGGAAGCGACCAATGCGGCGGCCCGGGAAGAGTTGGCCAAGCTCAATCTCGCCCTGGAAATGGGCGACAATGTCATGCTCTATTTGGATGACATCCAGCACTGTAATCCCGAATTTTTGCAAAAGTTTATTTCGCTTTGTGACGCCCAGCGGAAGATTGAGGGGGTGCACAAGGGCCAGACGCGGACCTATGACCTGCGGGGCAAAAAGGTCGCCGTGGTCATGGCAGGTAACCCCTACACGGAGAGTGGCGACAAGTTTCAGATTCCCGATATGCTTGCGAACCGGGCGGATACCTATAACCTCGGTGAGATCATCGGTGACAGTGTCGATGACTTTGAGATGAGCTATATTGAGAACTGTCTCACGTCAAATCCGGTGCTCAATCAGCTTGCTATGAAGAGCCAGGAAGATGTCTATGCCATCATCCGCATGGCGCAAAGCGGAAGCCAGGAAGGGATTGACCTGAAGGGCAGCTACTCCCTGGACGAAGTGAACAGCATGGTGGCCGTCATGAAGAAACTGCTGGCGGTCCGTGACATTGTGTTGGAGGTCAACAAGGAGTACATCCGTTCGGCGGGCATTCAGGATGATTACCGCACGGAGCCCTCGTTTAAGCTTCAGGGTTCTTATCGTAATATGAACCGTATCGCCGAGCGGGTGCTGGATATTATGAACGACGGTGAGCTTAAGACGTTGATTCATGGTAGCTATGAGGGCGATTCCCAGACGCTGACCAGCGGGGCGGAGTCGAACATGCTCAAGTTTAAGGAGCTGACGGATACGCTTACCGAGACGGAGGCCGAACGTTGGGCGGGTATTAAGAAGACCTTCACGAAGAACCTGAAAATGAAGGGCCTCGGGGATGACCAGGGTATTGCGCAGGTCTTGCTCCAGCTCAGCAGTATCAATGATGGGCTTGAAGGGATTTGTGATGCCATGAAGTCCGGTGTCGCCACGATGGGCACGCGGGATGACACGCCCCATACGACCTCGGTGGAGGTGGTGTCCAAAGTGCCTCGGGCGCTGATTGGGGTGATGAGTGAGCAGTTTAAACTTATGCAGGGATGGCTCGCGCCCATCTTTAAGGAGACTCGTGAGCAATCGGAAGAGATGAAGCGGTTGAAGGCCCTTATGGACCAGAACCTCGAGCGCTATCAGGTCTTGCTGGATGAGTTGCAGGACGGAAAACAAGTTGACAGTTGATAGCTGACGGTTGACGGTTGGTGCGTCGCCTTCGGTGCTTGGTGAGGGTGGCAGTGCCGGGCCGTTGGCTGATTGTCCTTTACGTCCCTTTCGTCCTTTAGGTCCTTTCGAGAATCCGATAGTCACTTAAACGAATAGGAAATGTTTTTCGTGAAAGCCATTGTAAACACCGAATACGGTTCCCCGGATGTTCTTCGCTATGAAGAGGTGGAAAAGCCTGTGCCGAAGGCGGGTGAGGTGTTGGTTCGGGTCCATGCGTCGTCGATAAATGCCGGCGACTGGCATTTGCTCCGCGCCGATCCGTGGATGGTGCGGCTTATGTTTGGCTTGACGAAGCCGAAGATATCCATCCTGGGTGCAGACATTGCGGGGACGGTGGAATCGGTGGGCGAAGGGGTCACCACGTTTGCCGCAGGTGACGCGGTTTATGGCGATATTTCCAACGCCGGTTTTGGCGCCTTTGCGGAGTATGCCGTGGCACCCGAGTCGATGCTCGCGAAGAAGCCGGATACGCTCACCTTTGAGGAGGCAGCGACCGTGCCAGCCGCGTCGGTTACAGCGTTGCAGGCGCTGCGTGATCATGGGAAGATTGCGGCGGGGGAGAGGGTGTTGATAAACGGGGCTTCTGGTGGTGTGGGCAGCTTCGCGGTGCAGCTGGCCAAACATTTTGGTGCGGAAGTCACCGGGGTGTGCAGCACGCGCAACCTTGAGCGGGTGCATGCGCTCGGAGCCAATCATGTCATTGACTATACCCAGGAAGATTTTGCGGCCTCAGGCGCCCAGTATGATTTGATTCACGCGGCCAATGGCAACCGGTCGCTCTTTGACTATAAGCGTGCGTTGTTGCCCAAGGGGCGCTATATCATGAGTGGTGGGGAGATGGGCCAGTTTTATCAGGTTATGCTGATGGGGGCGATTGTTTCGATGATGGGCTCCCGGAAAATGAGCAATATGTTGGTAAGCCCCAATGGAGAAGATCTAGCCTTCGTGTCGGGCCTTATTGATGGGGGTGAGGTGGTGCCGGTGATTGACCGGGTCTATCCCCTGGCAGAGGTGCCGGATGCGATACGCTATATGGAAAGCGAGCATGCGCAGGGGAAGATTGCGATTTCCATGGGGGTGGCGGACTGAGACGTCGTGAAAAGGACCTAAAGGACATAAAAGACTTAAACGACGGAAAGGACAAAATTACAAATGGTGACCGCTAAAAAAAATCTCTCAGCGGTTGACGTGCAAAGGCCTGTGTTTCCGTTCCGTCAACTTTTGAATCCGTTGCGGTCTATCTTGTCTTATGTGTCGTTTATGTCGTTTAGGTCCTCCAAGCTGCGGCGGAAACATCCATGACCAGCCCCTCCAACACGGACCCGCCTACCTTACATGAGGTCGATGAACGCTGGACGATTCCGTGGGCGGTGGTGTCGGAAGATGCGCGGCCCATTGCGGCCGATGCGGAGCTGACCTGGCATGGCCTTGATGCCACAGTGGAGGTGGCTGGGCACACGATTTCGCGCCCCATGCTCTACACTTCCAAAGGGCGCACGGCGGATGGGGAGACGTCGTGCATCGATACGACCCTGCCGGTGGGTGCGGTCGATTGGGAAGGTGCGGAGGCCCTCGCGCATTGGACGAGTTACGCGGCATTAAGCCCGATTCAGCGCGCCAACTACATCACTTGGCTGGCGTCCGGGCGTAGCCTTCCCTTGACCGATATGAATTATGCCTTTCTTTATTTCTATGGGCTGGAGCGCTATGCCCTCATCGAAAAGGGGGACCCGGAGGATGTGTTGCGGG
>JAUIMA010000229.1 GCA_030432675.1 Candidatus Hydrogenedentota bacterium
CGGAAGAGCTGGGGCTGCCCCAGGCCGACATCGAAGCGGCACTCACGGCCCTCGGCGCACGGGGCCTCGCTGGCTACGACGTCCACCAGGGCTGCTTCTTTCACCGCGAACTGCCCTTCGACTTGGGCAAAGTCGAACAGCTGCAGCCCCGCCTAAAAAGCGCTCGAAAACTGCTTGACGACGACAAGGTCAAGATACTAACCAAGCACGATGATGGGGGCATCGACGTGGAAGTCATGGGCTCCGATGTAGCCCATTTTGTACGCCTCCGGGAAGAGGGCGACAAATGCACCTGCCCCTGGTACAGCAAACACCAGGGCCAGCGCGGGCCCTGCAAGCATGTGTTGGCCGCGCGGATGAAGGCGGGGGACGTATAAGGCTCACCGTGCAATGGTCGCCATCGTGTTGATAGGTGGTTGGGGATACTTCTTGCTGTGAATTATGGCGAACTGGTGGTGTGATTCACGCAGATGGGTCATTAAATCTAATGCGAGATTCTCGATCGATATCCGATAGTACTCTCCTCCCAGGAGGGGAATTGGCTCGCGGATTTGCTGAAATAGGACTGGCGAAATAAGTTCCCACAACGTTGAATCAGACCACTAGAAGGGAGTGTTGCGCTCATGGCGAATAAGACCAGCCCGCGTACCGTCAAAAAGAAACCACCGCATTCCACCACAGCCCCAAAGAGCTTGGAGGATAAGCTGGCGTTCGACGATGCCCCGTGGATACCGTCCGCTGACCTCGCGGCCCGCGCCAGGGCGATTCCCGCGAGGTGGCGCAAGCGCGCCGGGGTGGATGCCTGTCTGGCGGCGTTGAAGAAAGGCGAAGCGCCTCCGCCCGTTGCCTTCGATGTGATGGAAGTGCCCGTACTATCCGGGGTGATGCCCGTGGAGCCTATCCCCGATGTGGAAGCCCTCATTGATGCGGTATCCCGGGCCGTGGAGTCGTGCGATGACACCATAGAATTCTGCCGGGTGCTGGATGGTATCAGTCGGCTGTGGAAGCAGCGTCCCGACGGCTTCGATCGCCTCGCCAAACCCTTGAGTAAGCGGATTCGGAAGATCTTGAGCAAGGATTCTCCCCTATACGCCCTGGCCGATGATTGCCATTGCGAAGCGTCGGGTGCACACCTTCTTCTCCATTGGCTCGATGGGCCGGAGGGCGCCTATGTGCCCCACAGCTGGTTCTTCGATGAGGAGCCGGTCAATGCGAAACCCTACAATGGATTCGGGGGTGACCGAAACTACCGAGGTATCTGGAACCGCATGGTGCTGGGTGTGGAAGCGCCACTCCTATGTATGCCCACCCACGAAGGCGGATGGATTGAGGCGCAGGTCTTCGTGGAGCGAATGCGAGCCTACGAGGTGATCAAGACGACGCCCTGCAGGGACGACCTGATTCAGGCCCTGCTTCGCCTCGCGCCGGACAAGCGTTCCGATGCGCTCAAGGCTTGCAAGGGCCTGAAGAGTCCAGAATCCCGGGCCGTGCGCTGGGCCCTTGGCGCACGAACGGCCGGGATGCGCGCGGGCGACGACCCCGATGTCTGGCTGGCCGCGAGCCGCGCCCGCGACCCCCGTGGTACGGTGAGCGTAATGGTGGACGGCAAGCTGCTTGGTGTTGGTGACGCCGCCGCCCCCTATCCCAACGGCATCGAGGCTGCTTGCTATCAGTGGGACCTTGTGCCCGAAGGGGAGAAGGCGCTGACGCACGTGGGAAAATTGCCGTGCATGGAGGTATCGAGGTTGCGCGCCCTCACCACGCCGCCCACGCCAGAGTACCTGACGACGCGAACGGGTTATATCCTGTGTGTTCATCAACAGGTTTGCGGGAAGGTGCCCCAACACGAACGGCCTTGCATCTGGCCCCAGAACCGGGAGGCCTGCCACGCCTACGCCGCCCAGGAGATGGTCTCCTGGCTCGACGAAAAAAGCTGGTACCTGCGCGAGCTTGGCCTGGGTATGGAGTCCGCCCACGAGCCCGATCAGCCCGTTTCGGAAAGTTTCCTTCTGGCCGTGTGCAGTGGATTGATGTGCGCCGACGTTAACGCCCGCATGGCGGCGTCGGACGGGTTGACCAGCATGATTCAAGATGGTCGTGTTACCGAGGTGAACTTGTCCCAGACACTATGCTGGCTGTCCGGGGCCCATTGGTTTCGGCTGCCCCGATTGGCGGAATCCCTCGCGCAAGTTGGCGCGGTCTCGCCCCTGCACGCTGCGGTGGTGGCCCCGTCCCTGGAAACGCTACTGTGCCAGGCCGAGGTCGAGCCACGGAACTTCGCGACAGCTCTGGAGGCATTGGAAGAGTTGCTAAACGAGCTCCAGCGTGCACCGTCGAAATCTCTGCGAGAGGTGCTCGTTCAATTCACCGGGTCAGGAAAAGGCGCCAAACGCGCGAAGAAGTTGCTCGCGTTGGAATGGGGCGATGGCGTGGCCATGAACGAGGCACGGCAAATGGCGCTCGCCGCCCGCGTGGCCCGCGCCGAACGGTGGTCTGGAACGAATGAATTGCAGGGTGTGTCGGGTAAATGACCGAAGAAGAACTGATTCAGACGCTTATCACCTGCAACGTAGGCGAGATGGCGACTGCCGTCACCGGAATGTCGGAAGAAGAGCGCAAGGCGCTCTATGTCCACTTTAGTCACTTCGAGAAGAAAGGCTTTAGGAAAGGTCACATACCCGACCACTACGAGTGGGTCATGTATCCAGCGAAGTATCTGACGCAGGACTACCTATGGATCGTTCCCCAGTTCGAGAAGGCGACGCCGGTGGTTTTACACAAGGTTGGACTCCTGCGGCTGGCACTGGGAACCTTGGCGGATGCGAAGCGGGTGGAGATGGACAACGACGAGGAATTTTGGACGGCCCTCGTGAGGGTGCTTGAAGATCGACGACCACCATGGGCAGACCAATGGTTGGCCCACTGGCTTGGACGGGAGCGGTGGTGGTCTTTCGTGTGCTGGCCACCGGTCTATGCGTTGATGGAGCGCGGTGTTTGTGGGAAGCCGACGCTGGACAACTACTACCATCTTCTCGCTCGGGGTGTCACGACGAATTACTGGAAGGGCGTGGACAACGGAACTATGGCGGCAGTACGTGAATTGGCGCTAGAGGTTCGACTGGCCCGCGCCGCGCGTTGGGCGCAGTCGATCTTGTAAGTATGGAAGCAATTCGGATGAGGAGCTCACCCGCCTCAACGCCGTGACGGAGGAGTATGAAGACCGGGGTGAAATCCGGTGCTTCCTTATGTCCTGACTGATTTCACTGATCGTGACCTCGATTTCCGTGGTGTAAAGAATGATATAGTGCGGCCACCACCTGTGCTGGCAGGCACCGGGATCGTTTAACCACCTTCGGAAAGGATTTTTCCATGAACTCGTTTCGCAGTGCGACCGTTTGTTTGACCGCTTTACTTCTGGCTTTCCTCGGACTGGCAACTGCTGCGGTGGCGGAAAGCAACTGGCCCGCCTGGCGGGGACCCGACCATAGTGGCGTCGCGCCCGAAGGCAACCCACCTACCGAGTGGAGCGAGACGAAGAATGTAAAGTGGAAGGTGCCCCTGCCCGGCAGTGGGCAGTCCACGCCGGTAATCTGGGGAGAAAAGCTGTTTATCCTCGCGGCGTCAAAGAAGGTGGGCACCGAGGCCTGGAACTTTGATGTTGTCTGCCTGGACCGCAACACCGGGAAGACCTTGTGGCAGAAGACGGCGGCCACCGAAGTGCCGCAGGAAGGCCATCACCCCACCGGAAGTTTTGCGCCCTACTCCGCGGTGACCGATGGTACCCATGTCTGGGCCAGCTTCGGCTCACGGGGTCTGCATTGCTATGACCTGGACGGTGGGCATGTGTGGAGTGTGCCCCTTATGAAAATGTCCACCCGTCGGGGTTTCGGCGAAGGCAGTTCCCCTGCCCTGGCTGGTGACCATATCATCGTCGTGCAAGACCACGAGGGGCCGTCTCGTATTGCGGCCTACGACAAAGAGACTGGCGAGCTGCGCTGGGAAAAGGCCCGGGATGAAATCACTTCCTGGTCCACGCCCTACGCGGTGGAGGCCAATGGGATTACCCAGATTATTGTAAACGCAACCAATCGCATCCGGAGTTACAACGCGGCCAATGGGGACCTCCTTTGGGAGTGTGGCGGCATGACGGTCAATGTGATTCCTACGCCTGTAGCCGGGTTTGGCAATGTCTATTGTGCCAGCGGATTTCGTGGTGCCGCCGTCACTGCCATCGACCTGAAGAGCAAAGGCGACGTGACCGACAAGCCCGTTTGGAACATCGACAACGGAACGCCCTATGTACCGTCACCCTTACTCTATGGCGAGCGCATCTATTTCCTGGATGGTATGAACCCCAAACTCTCCTGTGCGAATGCCAAGACGGGTGAACTCTACTACGCCCGCGAGTCCCTGGACGATTTGGGCCGGGTCTACGCGTCGCCGGTGGGCGCCGGTGGCCATGTCTATGTGGCCGATCGGGATGGGGCCGTAACCGTGCTTTCCGACGATGCATCCCTCAAGGTGCTGCGCACCAATCGATTGGATGATGGCTTTGATGCATCGCCGGTGGTAGTGGGGGATACCCTCTACCTGAAGGGCAACAACAATCTCTACTGTATCGAAGCCTCGTAGGCCGTTCCGCCACGGGCTATCGGGAAGGTGCCCGGGTTGTTTCGTCAAATTGAACGGAAATAGGTGCCGTGCTAAGCTAATCCCACTATGGCTGGCACGGCACTTGATCATACCTATTGCTACGCCCACCCTTCAGGAGCCGAGGATCTCGGGCGTGGGCTGGGGTTGCACCGCGATGTCTGCGACGCCCGGAAGGAGCGCCCCTATTTTTTCGAGGGGCATATGCGCCGTCTCCGTGACGCAGCTCAGCTGCTACTCGTGTTAAGCGACGTGGCGGGGCCCCAATGCTTCAAACGAGTGCCGCCCACCGCGCCGAAAGTCGTGGCTCGCGGCTGATGTCGGACCGATACGACACAACGGGAAATTCTGAAACCCAGTATGAGGCTGGCTCGGATGATCGTGTGTTGCGCAATCTCATGGGCGTCCGTGATCCCGCCAGCATGGACGAGGTCGAACTCGATCTACTTGAGCAGTTGTACGACGTGGTGCTTACGAATCTGACGCCGGATCAACCTGTCACGGCGGCCAATCTCTACGAATGGCACCGGCGTTGGTTGTTCAATGTGTACCCCTGGGCGGGGAGAGCGCGCTCCGTGAATTTAAGCAAGGGCACGATTCTTTTTGCTCCGGCCGGACAGGTGCCTCGGCTGATGGCGAATTTTGATCAGAAGATATTGGCGCAACATACACCCTGCCAGGGAATGCCTCATGGACGGCTCGTCGAAGCTATCGCCATCACGCACGTGGAGTTTATCCTTATTCACCCCTTTCGCGAGGGGAATG
This sequence comes from Candidatus Hydrogenedentota bacterium, assembly GCA_030432675.1. Classification (GTDB taxonomy): domain Bacteria; phylum Hydrogenedentota; class Hydrogenedentia; order Hydrogenedentales; family JAEUWI01; genus JAEUWI01. The sequence continues at coordinate 5,416 of JAUIMA010000229.1, forward strand.
GGCGGCTGGCGCGGTTGCTGTCGACAGTGATGGCCGTGCAGGCGGGGTGTACGGAACTGGACTTTTCACCTTGGGATGAATTCCGCGACCAATATTTCGCCGCGATTCATGCGGGATTGGATGACTACGGACCGATGAAAGCGATGGTCAGCCGAGTGCTGCCCGCTTACGGGAAGCGCGAAGACGGAGAATCTTCTTCTCCACCGCCTTGACGGATTCGCCGGTCTCAATGGCCGTGGAGCTGGCGATACTGCGAATGCGTGCCGGACTTGCGGCTTTCGTCATCGTAGGCGCACTTTTGTTTTCTGCGGACACTTTCTTGTTCATGGTACTAGTATACCTCATTTTTGGTCGAGGTTTGGCACATTTCTGATTGTCGGACTCATTGTCGTCAGGAATCATGTGCCCCGTGGAGAGGTGTTCTATGTCGTCATTCTGCGGGCGGTGGCCACTGGACGGGCAAGGATTTCAGCGTCATACTTTTGCCATAAGCCTCCCACCAGGTGCGCAGGGAGGTCTCGTATTCTTCGATGGGATACCCCGCTTGTGGTGGTTGGGGCACGTCAGCATGATGCGCCGCGTTGGACAGGGTTGCGAGGGCAGCCTGATGGGATCCCCAGGTGATGGGTCGCGTCGTTGTGGTAGTGCCACTTTCGAGCATGATGGGTACGAATTCTTTCTTCCCATAGGCGACCAGCAGTTCGGCGGCTTGTCGGCGTAAGGGGCCGTCGGTATTTGCCCACGCTTCCAATACGCCCACACCCAGCGCGGGATCTTCATGAAGCAGATAGGCGGCACCGGCCAGCCCGATCCCAAGGTGTTCAGCGGTGGCCAGGGTCTTCAAGCAGCGGACCCGATCTTCTCGGATGCGAATCGCATACCATACGGCAAGATTCTGTCCGGCCATTTCACTATAGGACACGGCCGGGTCGAAGTCGCGCAAGTACTTCGCCAGGTGATAAGGCTTTCGGACGGTCATTACCTCGAAGGCTTCGCACCACGGCTCCATAAGGTCCCAGGTAAAGTCTTTTCGATTCTCGGGTGCCCGCTTCAGCGCGCGCTGCGCATCCCGGATGCTCAGGTCGTCCCCCATGGGCTCGGGTTTCCAGGGCGTATAGGACCTCTTTCGATTTGACGCGTAACGTTTGAGCTTCTCGATAACATCTGCAAGCCACTTTTGATCGTCCTCGACGTCATAATTCCAAGCCTCGAGTCGTGCCAAGGTTCCTTCCCCGCCAGCGCGACCCAGTGCCCAGGCGATACGCTGCCGGTCGATCTCTGTTTTGGAGTCGAGCAACACGGCCAGCAGATCATCCAGGTCGTGCACGTTGCGCGTTGTTCCATTGGCTTCGGGTACCTGAAAGGCACTCTCGAAGCGGCCCGGATTTTCCAACAGGTGACGCAGGGCACTGGTGATCAAGAGGGCTTCTCGTGCTTCCCCCGACGTCTTCAAGAGAACGCGTGCCCTGCTCTCCAGGGTATCAAAGGGCGTTACGGTGCCCCGACTGTAGCGTGAGGTGCCGCCTGCCTCGTGTCCCGGTGGCGGATCCATCTGGAAGATGCTCATAGAAATTGAGTCCGCAGGACGAAACTCGGCGTCGGCTTCCGGCCAGAGTTCCAGGTATGCTGCCATGCCCCCGATGGGTTGCATGAGTGATGAGACCTGATCCCGGTAGGGGGTGCCTCCAGGTCGTTGGGGCACCAGGCAGGCTAGCATACGATTGCCGACACGGCTGGAGGAACGCATTCGGAAGCTCGGTTGCCCGATGGTGCCTTTCCAGGAATCGACCACGACGAATTCAGAAACGTGGGCACCGGCGCGAACGCACGCGATGACGCCCACGAAGTCGCTGTTGGCCACCACCTCCTCCCAGCTGAGAAAGGCTTCGGGGCTATAGGAAAGGCCCGCCGCCTTGGGAATGCACGAAGCAAACAGGACACCAATAAGTAATAGCATTCGGAATTTCATGGGGTTGGCCTCCAAGCCGCTATGAATCGCCTCGCGTGGGGTGTTGCCGTGCGCGTCTCCCTGTAGCGTCTATACCACGATGGGGGCTGAATGTTCCCCGGGGTGATGGTACTACTATAGCAGTCTGAAGTGCTTTTTCCAGCAGCGGGGATTGAGTGATAGATGCTCGGGGTGCGGGACGACCATAGCACCCGTAAGATCCTCCGCTTCGCTCCCCCGCGTAAGGGTGGCACCCATGGCATTTTTTTTCGGGTCAATTCTAAATTTTACACAATGCGCCAAACGTAGCATGAGTCATAGATACTTCAGACCGCTAATGTGTGACGAATGATGAAATGTGTTTTTCACGAGTGCTGTTCTCGTGTGACCGATTGCCGATGACGTGACGGTACGATATCTCAGGCATCGCCAGAGAGTAGTGCGAAAACTTGCTGCGGACTGTCAGCCCGATGAAGTAAGAACCACCGCGTTTACCCATGCCTTCAGGCTCGCTCATCGGTGTGAGCGACGGTCGTCTGCTTTCAAGTGCCAAGACAGACGTTCTGACCACTGAAAACACAGAAATACAAGGAAAGAAGCTGCCGACAGGCCAACTGGCATCCGTGTATCTTCTGGCGGCTCGATACGAGAAGGAAGCGATTTCGATACGCGCGGTGCCTTTCTGTGCATTCCGTTGTATCTGGAAGCTGGGCCGTGAATTCAGCGATGGCGGGGAAGGTGCGCGGAAAAGTTAGGTTGACCAATGAGCCCGGTAGGCTACTCGTTGCCGATAGGTGGAAGGCGATGCTTCACCCGTTCTACACAGTCCTCCTTTTCGTGGAGTACAGCGACAATGACGTTCGGGTCGCCCTGTAGGTAGAATACATAGTGACGACCACAGGTTGTTACACGCAATTCCGGGTCTCCCGGCCAAGGTTTTGAGAGGGCGGCGAAGGCGCCCAGTTCTTCGAAGCAGGTGTCGAGTTTAGACGCGTATATGCCCACTTGCTTCGGGCCCCATCGCTCCAGTGTGTACTCGAGTATTTGTTGCACATCGCCCTCGGCTGCATGTGCGAGCCGATATTGTCCCATCCGTCAGTCCCCGTTTTCCCCCAATACCGTGTCCGCAATATCCCGAACGGACTTGGAAGAGAGAGCTCCCGAGTGCGCTTCCGCAAGCCGTGGTGCGAGGAAGGCATCAAGTGTTTCCATTGCTGCAATTTCCTCGGTGGTCAAGGGAAGCGATCGTGCCAGCATATACTCGGACACGGAGAGGCCCGCACGCGATGCAACACGCTGAAGTTGGGCATACTGATCTGAGGTGACGTTTACTTCAATTTGGTTCACAAAATGGTCTCCTGACGATTTTATGATCGCACAAGCCATCCGGGCTGTCAACGACCTAGCTTGACCAGCCACGTTACGGTTATCATACCCCTTTCCTGTAATTATTCAAAATCGATGTTCGATTGCTGTGCCGTTACCTGCCCCCTTCAATACGGAAGGCGGCATGGGCCTCCCGCACCGTCGGCGATTGTCTGAATCTATCGGAGTCTGTCTTCATGAATGCTGTTATTTTTGCCGCCGGTAAATCGACCCGGACCTATCCTCTCACCCTGACGCGGCCCAAGCCCCTGCTGCCTATTGCCAACAAGACCATCATGGCCCACCAGATTGATGCCTTGCCTGATTCGGTGGATACCGTCATTGCCATCGTGGGCTATCGCCAGGAAATGATTCGTGAGGTGATGGGGGAGGAGTATAAGGGCCGGAAGATGGTCTACGTGGAGCAAAAGGAGCAGAAAGGCACCGGTAATGCCCTCCTGCAGTGTGCAGACCTTATCGATGCGCCTTTCATGGCCTTTAATGGCGACGATCTTTATGCGCCCGAAGATTTCGCGCGGCTTGCCTCCCACGACCAGGCCGCCCTGGCGAAGGTGGTGGAAGATCCCCGCCTCTACGGAATCTATGAAGTCGATAATAATGACAACGTCGTCCGCTTGGTGGAAAAGCCCAAAGAGGTCTTTTCGAACCTGGCCAATATCGGGGCCTATAAGTTTACGCCCGAGGTATTCGACATGCTGGCCCACACACCCCTTTCGGAGCGGGGTGAAATTGAAATTACGTCCGCAATTCAGACCCTGGCCGAACAGGGCAGCTTTAAGGTGGTCACTGCCGAAGGGTACTGGCTTCCCATTGGCTATCCCTGGCACCTCCTCGACGCCAACGCCTATATGCTCGACAACCACATGACGAGTGAA
>JAUIMA010000230.1 GCA_030432675.1 Candidatus Hydrogenedentota bacterium
TTCACGTGATCCATGAGGGGGTCATAGTACCGCGCGAGATCTTCAAAGGCATCCGAGGTGCTCATCGCGGATAGGCTTTCCGAAGCCAGATGAGAAAGGCCTGAAGGTTGGGATCCACCACGGTCTTGCTTTGCTGAAAGGCGAGCTTCTTTTCACAGACAAAATGGAGGGCCGCATCGAAGCCTTCATTGCGCACCAGGGCGCGGGCCTGCGCCGCTTCGGGAAAGCGCCGGGTGGGCTCGCTGAAGTCGGCCAGAAAAAGGAGTTGCCCCAGGCGATCGAGATCGGGCCGCCCGGTCGTGTGCCAGTAGATGGCCTCGTACACGGAATCCGACGGAATGTTGAGATCGCGACGGCACTCTTCGGCCGCAACAGGGCCGTGGAGCAGCAGGGGCACTTCCGAAGCCGCGTCGCTCACCTGCAGGCCATAGCCCCGTGCCCGGCGGAGCAGGTCTTCATCGGCTTCCGTGCGACACAAGTCGTGGAGGAGTCCGGCCGTCACAGCGGCATCGTGGTCCACGTCAATTTTTTCCGCGAGAGAGGCGGCATATTCTGCCACGAAGACGCAGTGGCTCACCTTTTCCTCGGGGAGACGATCCCGGAGCAGGTGATGAAATTCTTTGTAGCGGGCCATCTTAGCTATGGGCACGATAGAGGCCTTTCTCGGTCACAATACGTTGTACGCCAGCGGGCAGCACATCGGCTACACCACCGCCTGCGATCAGGCGATTGCGCACGTCGGTCGAAGAGAGTTTACTTTCCTCAAAGGGCAGCATTTCATAATGTCCTTCGAGGGCGTCGGAAATCGGCTGTTGGATGCCGGGTCGGGGTAAGACCAGCAAGCGCACTTCGTCGAGGATGTCCTGGGTCTTATACCAGTTGGGCAGATCCACCAGCGAGTCCTCGCCGACAATGAGTAAAAACTCGGCATCGGGATACTGCTCACGGAGGGCCTTCACCGTATCCGCCGTGTAGGACGGCCCTTCGCGATGCAACTCCAGGTCACAGGGGCGGAGTCCCGGCTCGTCGGCGAGCGCGGCCTCTACCATGGCGTAGCGTAGATTGGCATCGGTGATGTCTTCCGTCCCTTTATGGGGCGGCGCGGCGGCCACGACAAAGAGCACCTCATCCAGCCCCTTGTGTTTCAGGGCGGCGCGGCCAATGGCGACGTGGGTGGTGTGGATGGGGTCGAAGGTACCGCCAAAAATGCCAATGCGCAACGACTTACTCCCGGATCTGGCCGTTGCCGCGGATAACGTATTTCTGGGTCGTCAATCCTTCCAGCGCCATGGGGCCCCGCACATGGAGCTTGTTGGTGCTGATACCGATTTCGGCGCCCAGGCCAAACTCGAATCCATCGGTGAAGCGCGTCGAGGCGTTTACATAGACGGTGGCGCTGTCCACTTCATCCAGGAAGCGCTCGGCCGCCTCGTAGCCTTCGGTCACAATCGCGTCCGAGTGGTGGGAGCCGTATTCGTTGATGTGCTCAATCGCTTCATCCAGGGAGGCCACAATCTTGATGGACAAGATCTTGTCCACGTATTCCGTGCTCCAGTCTTCTTCCGTGGCTTCACCACAGTTGATGAGCTGGCGGGTACGGTCGCAGCCCCGGATTTCGCAACCCAGGCTGGCCAGTTCCCGCGCGATCTCGGGGAGATACATGGGCGCGGCGTTTTCGTGGACCAGCAGCGTCTCCATGGCGTTGCACACGCCCGGCCGCTGCATTTTGGCGTTGATGGCGATGGACTTGGCCATGGCCTCGTCGGCGTCTTCGTGGATGTAGGTATGGCAAACCCCGTCGAGGTGGGCAATCACCGGAATGCGCGACTCATCATAGATGCGCGCAATCAGATTCTTTCCGCCCCGGGGAATGATGACGTCTATATACTTATCTTGCTTCAACAGCGCACCCACGGCGGCGCGGTCGGTGGTGTTCAGTATCTGCACCGCGTGCTCGGGTACGCCGGCTTCCCGGGCACCCTCGATAAAAATCTGGGCAATGGCCGTGTTGGAGTGAAAGGCTTCCGAGCCACCACGAAGGATGCAGGCATTGCCCGACTTGAGGCACAGGGCCGCAGCGTCGGCGGTGACGTTGGGCCGACTCTCGTAAATCATCCCCACCACGCCGATGGGCTGGCGGATTTGGGCCATGCGCAGGCCATTGGGGTGGACAAACTGCTGGGTGATGTTGCCCACCGGGTCCGGCAGTGCGGCGACCGTATCCAGCCCCGCGGCCATGCCTTCGATACGGGCATCGGTCAGTTCGAGGCGGTCCAGCATGGCGCTCGAAAGGCCCTTCTCCCGACCGACTTCCAGGTCCTTGGCGTTCTCGGCCTTGAGCCGGTCGCCTTCGGCGCGCAGGCGCTTCGCGATCTCGATAAGCGCCGCGTCCTTCACGGAGCGGGAGAGGGACCGCAACTTGTTGGAGGCCGCGCGGGCCTGACGCCCGATTATGTGCAATTCTTCGTCAAGACTCATAGGGATATTCCGATAGATCGACCCCGTTTCGGACGAAACCGGGTATGTTACATCACAGCTTCCCTCTATTATGCCATAGCGCGGGGTAGCCTCGCATGTCGCCGGGGGACCGTCGTAGCGAGCAAGCAGGGAAAGGTTAGGGTCGTGCCGCGCGATCCCGAGGTACGAGGGTTCGTGCGCGTGGAGCAGAGGCATCATGGATGCAACCCAAGAATGCCCTGGGCGGGCGCCTGGTCGTTTTTTTGCAGACCTTACCACTCCTGCGGTATGGCCGAAGGCGCAGCATGTCGTCGGCCGGACCCTGCGGCCTGCAATCCTTGCCCCCTCTGCCGAGAGAATCGTTTGCCCCGCGTGTCGTGCCATGCCTATACTCAGGTGTTCTGTATGTCATTGACCCCGAAAGGAATTTGCACCATGGCCATGAAGCCGATTTACTCCTGTGTTGCCGCCACCCTCCTCGTTAGCAGTCTGGGTGTCCAAGCCGTGTCCCCGCCGGAAAAACCGCGACCCTTCAAGGGCGTCGTGCAGACCATCCCCGGTGTGGTGGAGGCCGAACACTATGACGAAGGTCCCGCCGGTCTTGCCTACTATGATGTGGACGAGAAAAATCACGGTGCAGACTATCGCGGCGAAACCCAGGTGGACATCGAGAAGCGTCCCGATGCCTCCAACGGCCACGGCCTCGGCTGGATCCGCGAGAAGGAATGGGTGCGATATACCGTTGAAGTGAAGACGGCCGGCGACTACACCCTGGAGATTCCCGTGGCTTCCAACAAAGCCGGCGGCAATTTCCACATCGAATTTGACGACGTGGATGTGAGTGGGCCCATCACCATTCCCGATACGGGCGGCTGGGACAAGCTCAAAACACTGACCATCAAAGACGTCACGCTCAAGGCGGGCAAGCAGGTGATGAAGCTTGTGATGGATAAGGACGGCGAGTCCGGCGGTATTGGCGACATTGATCTAGTGCGTTTCATCGTAAAGGCCGACGGGGAATAGTCCACGCCTCAAGGGGCGAAGGATTACACGCCATGAAACGTTACACACTTACCCATACCGATATCACGGCCTCCCGATTGGTCTATGGCTGCATGGCCCTGGGCAGGCAGTGGGGTGAAATCGACATCCCCGAAGCCCGTGCCAAGACCGCAGCCATTATCGATGTGGCCCTGGAAGAAGGCATCAACTTTTTCGACCATGCCGATATCTACGCCGATGGCCGTTCCGAGGAACTCTTTGGCGACGTCTTGCGGGCCAATCCATCCCTGCGCGACCAGATGTTCCTCCAATCGAAATGTGGGGTCCGCTTTGAAGGCAGTCCGGAGCCCACGTCGCCGGGGCGTTATGATTTCAGTTATGACCACATCGTCCGTTCGGCGGAAGGAAGCCTGAAGCGCCTGGGTATCGAACAGCTGGATATCCTCTTGTTGCATCGTCCCGATCCCCTGATGGAACCCGACGAAGTGGCCCGGGCCTTCGATGCCCTGCGTCGGTCGGGCAAGGTGCGGTACTTTGGCGTGAGTAATTTCAGCGCCGGACAGATGGCCCTGTTGCAGCGGAGTTGTTCCGAGCCCCTGGTGGCCAATCAATTGCAGCTCAGTCTCATGCACCACCACCTCATCAACGAAATCGTATCCTTCAACCAGACAGGCTATGAATTCGTAGCCCATGCCGGGGTGCTCGATTACTGCCAGGCCCACGGGGTGCGTGTGCAGCCCTGGACACCCCTGGAGCGGGGCCGCATGTTTACGCCTCCGGCCGATGCGTCGCCCGCCTTGCTCGCGGTGGCGGAAAAGGTGGCCGCCATGGCCGATGCCCACAACACCACCCGGGAAGCCGTGGTGTTGTCGTGGTTGCTCCGTCATCCCGCCGGATTCCAGCCGGTGGTGGGCACGACCAACGGGCAGCGCCTGCGGGATTGCTGTCGGGCCGATGCCTTCGCCATGAGCCGGGAAGACTGGTACACGCTATTCAATATCGCCCGGGGCAAGCCCGTGCCCTGATGGTCCGCAGGCGACGAGGACACCAGGTGCCGGGGGCGTCTTAAACAGGAGAAGTATACCTTGAGTTTGAAAACCATCCGTTGGGGCATCCTCAGCACGGGGCATATCGCCGAACGCTTTGCCGAGGCATTGAACGAACTGCCGGACGCGGCCTTGTCTGCGGTAGGGTCACGGAGCCAGGAATCGGCCCATGCCTTCGCCGAGAAATATGGGGTGGCGCGGGCCCATGGGAGCTACGAAGCGCTGGCGGCGGACCCCGAGATCGATGTGATTTATATTGGCACGCCCCACGCCTTTCACCTGGAGAATGCGACCCTTTGTATGCGGGCCGGCAAGGCAGTGTTGTGTGAAAAGGCCCTCACCATCAATGCGTCGGAAGCGGAAGAGATGGTGCGCATCGCCCGGGAAGAAAAGGTCTTCCTCATGGAGGCCATGATTCCCCGTCATGTCCCCCTCCTGAAGCGGGTCATGGCCTGGGTCGCCGACGGACGGGTGGGCGACGTGCGGCTGGTGAAGGCTTCCCGCTGTGCCCGGGGCACGTTCACTGCGGAAGGGCGCCACATGAACCCGGCCCTGGGCGGCGGTAGCCTGCTGGACGTGGGGGTCTATGTGACCTCTTTCGCCTACCAGGTTTTCGGCAGGTCACCGGTGGAAACGGTGGGGGTGGCCCACTTGGGCGATTTCGGGTCCGACGAACAAGGGGTCGCTCTGTTGAAATATGACGATGGCGCCATCGCCAATCTGAGTTATGCCCTCCAGACGGAAGCCGTGGCGGACGCCTATATCTACGGCACGGAAGGCTACATCAAGATCGACGAGACCTTCGCCGTGCCGCACCGGGCGAGTCTGGTCAAGAATAAGGAAGTGGTGGAGGTGCTCGAAGAACCCATCCGCAACGACAATGCCCTCATCTACGAGGCGGAAGAGACCATGCGGTGCCTGCGCGAAGGCCTGTTGGAATCACCCTTCATGCCCTTGGATGAATCCGTCGCCATTATGCACACCCTGGATGCGCTCCGAAAAGACTGGCCCATGCGCTATCCCAATGACGCGGGACGCCTATAGCTTACAACGTGTTCGCGGTTGCATGCCGCCTGGGCCCTTGCTACCATAATCGCGGTTTGCATCTGCGGGCAACCGTCCGGTTTCCCTACCTATGGGGCGTCGTGCCTCCAAACATTCAGAAAGAGATTGTTCCCATGAAAGTAATGAAGTCCCTCGTGTTGGCCCTATTCGTGATGGCCGTGGCAGGGCTGGCCCAGGCGGCGCCCAACCACATTTATCTCACCTATTCCGACGCGCCGGAAAGCACTATCGATATTAATATCATTGTGCCCCGTCAGGTCGACGACGTGTTCGTCTACTACGACACGGAAGCCCACGGAGAAGAAAAAGGCAAGTACACGCATCTGGTGAAAGCCCGCTATGTGAATACGCCCATGGAGCTGGCCGACCGTCGCGCTCTCTATGTGGCCACCCTCACCGGCCTGAAAGCGGGAACGGCCTACAACTTCCTGGTGGACGAAAAGAAGTATGGCCCTTCGAAGCCCCGCTCCTTTAAGACCCTGCCCGGTGGCACGCAACCCTTCCGCTTCGTGAACGGCGGCGATATGGGTGTTGACGACTTCGTAGTGCCGCTCTTGACCTTCGCCGCAAAGACGAACCCCGATTTTGCCATCATTGGTGGTGACATCGCCTATGTAAACGGCTTGCTGGGTGGCTACAATCAGTGGGATCAGTGGCTGGACAATTGGGACAACCACATGGTGACTCCTGATGGGCACATGATTCCTATCGTGACGGCCATTGGTAACCATGAGACCAATCGCTTTGATACGGACGATCCCAGCCTCAACGCGCCGTGGTACGTCAGTCTTTTCGGACGTCAGGGAGACGCGGTCTACTATGAGCGTAAATTTGGCGACAACTTCGTATTCTTCTCCTTGGATTCCGGTCACTTGACGCCCCATGACGGCGTGCAGGCGGCCTGGCTCGGCAGCGCGTTAAAAGCCAACGAAGGCATGAAGTACAAATTCGCGGCCTACCACATTCCCCTCTACCCGACCCACCGCCCCTACGATGGCGCTGCCTCCGAAGCAGGTCGCGTTCACTGGGCACCCTACTTTGACCAGTATGGCCTCACGGTGGCCTTGGAACATCACGACCACGTGATGAAACGCACCAAGCCCATTAAGGGCGATAAGGTCGCCGAAAAGGGCACGATTTATGTGGGCGATGGCTGCTTCGGCCGTGGCGCACGGGACATCGATCCCCAGCCTCGTTGGTACAACGCCGTGGAAGGGGCCATTCCCCATTTCTGGGTCGTGGATGTGAAGGACTCCGGACTGGCCTTTAAGGCCATCGACCACGAAGGTGCCACCCGCGACGAATTTACCTTGCCCTAGTCGCAGCGCCGAATCGATAGTTTACAGACACCCGTCTTCTCGCAAGGCGGGTGTTTTTTGTGGGGACTGCACCGACGTCGCGTTGGTGGGTAGTCATGGGTGTTGTCTTGGCGAAAAAGGCGGTATCGAAATGGGAAGAAACACTTGCCAGTCGGGGCTGTCCCCCTGCTTATGATTAAGTCCACAGTCCACAGTCCACAGTGCACAGTGCACCGTGCACCGTGCCACGCGATGCCGAGTACCACGAGGTTTCGTGTGCGTGGAGCAAAGCAGACCGTGCCCTTGAAAGACTCATCCATTGAGGGCGTCTAGTTTCCTGGGGAGAGTCACGCGCCCGAGTTGAATCAAATTCTATGGCTCCACGCCAGTAATGCTCCATGCACATGAAACCTCGCGTAGCTCGGCATCGCGTGGCACAGAAGCAACCTGTAACGTGCGGTTGGGGCTACGTCGTCGGTGCAGTCCCCGTCTCCCGGGGATCGCCCAGCAGAAAGTGCCCTGTCACCCGTTGCAGTGCCGCAGAACTTCGTGGTCCCGGTTTTCCGTCCACCTTCACAGTGACGCCGGGGCAGGTGTTGAGAAAACGTTGCAGTCCCGTCACCAGCTCCGTCTCGCCGTGCTCAAATCGGATGAGGGGTGTGTGGGCCAACGCGTGTTCTACGACGCCCTGCTCCATCAGGCGCCGAAGAATCGCCGCCGCACCACACTGTTTCGACCGGGCACTATCAGAGAAACGCCCGTCGGCCAGATACTTCCCCCGGTCGTAGTGCATCGTGAAGCTCCACAAGTAGGGAGACAATACCTCTGGATGATAACGGCGGTATCCCCAGCCATTGTAGCGTTCCAATTTGTAGAGGGTCCCCGGCACGCTCCAGTCTCGCCATTGATGAAACTTTTCAACCCGTAGGGCGTCCAGGGCGCTTTCGGTCCAGCTAAACGGTGGGGAGCCGTTCTGGGGACGTCCGGCAGGCACGTGGACGGTCCGTGCTGTGAGGGGGTCGCCATTATGGAGGTGGCCCTTCATGCTCAAGGGCGGAGAAGCTTCCAGGGCGTGAATGAGCCCCACCACGTGCCAGGGGATGGCGAGTTCGGCTTCGATGGCATCGTAATGGCTTCGGTTGGCTTCAATACGCGCAGCAAGCGCTTCCACAGCGGCTTGGTGGCGGGGTCGAATGACGGCGGTATCGAAGAGCTTTTGGTATTCGGCACGAAGTGCGGCGGTTAATCGGGACATAGGCATGCTCCTGAAGTTAGCGGTGACCTCTATTCATCAGGATGGGACATTGCCCTGGGGACTGCCCTGACGGGATGTAGGTGATGGAGCGCAACCGGCGTGTGGGCGGAAAGGGAGGCGTTGAAAAGGGACGAAACATAAGATAGTCGGGGCCGTCCCCCTCCTGGCGGTGACGGGAGCCTTAAGAGGGGGACAGCCCCGACTAACGCGTTTGTGACGTTGGAGTGAGTACGCGGGTTAGCCTCGGGGTGAATCGGCGTGGGGTAGATTCATGACGTCGGTGCAGTCCCCGCTTCGCAACGATCTGGCGTGTGCAGGCATGCTGGCGTCTCTGGTCCCGAATATTTCGGTCTATGCCCTTCGTCGGTGCAGTCCCCGCTTCGCGCGCTCACGCGAGCAACGCGAATCCGCTGACCGAGCAGTGGGCAAGGCGGACGTGCACCTCGCCCGACTGGTGGCAGGCCGCGGGGAGATCGAGTTGCGTCATGTCTCCCTTTCGCTTGGGGCGGTCGATGGTGATCCAATGGTTGCCGTCGGGAGATAACTCGTAGGTCATGGTCTTTTCACTCTCGGGCGAATTTAAGATAGCGAGTTGATGGGCCTTGTCTTCGCCCAGGGCCAGGGGAAAGCGGTAGACCAGCTCCTTGTTGTAGTACCAGTAGTTCTGGCACCACTGCGCATTGCTCGAAACGCGGTAGGGCTCGTCCCCTTCGCCGACCAGCACCTGCCAGAGGGTCTCGGTATCTTCAAAGGGGAGACGGAGTGGTTTGGGGGTGTGGCGTGGGGGTTCGGGAGCCAAGGCGTAGCCCTGACCAAGGCGACGGAAAACACGGGTGGCCAGCTTTCCCCCGGCAAATCCGTAGACCCAATAGCCCGGATGGTCGGTCCCCCAAGCGTTGGGGTTGGCTGTCGTAATGGTGCATTGGGTGATGATGCCTTGGGGCAATTGAAAGCATTGGTCTTCGTTTTTGTGGTGGTGCCCACCGATCATCCACACGTCCCCATCCACGTCGGGCATGGCCTCACGGAAGGCCTGGGTGACGCCCCGCTCATTGGTGACCCGGCCGAGGGATGGCTGGTGGCAGACGGTGACCAGAGAACGTTCCGGATCAAAGCGTCCTTCCACTTCACTTCGGAACCAACGCCGTTGTTCTTCATCCAGATAGCCGCTGCTTCCGCCGTTGAGAAAAATGAAGGGCACCCCTTTTACATCAAAGGCGTGGTGCTCGGGTCGGTCGGGAAAGACATCGTGGAAGAGCTCAGGGCGATCTTCCCCGGGGTGGGTGTCGTGGTTACCCAGCGCCAATTTTACGGGAATCTCCGATTCGATCCGATCGACATGGGCCTTCATCGCCCGGAATTCCTCCCGCGCCGCTTCTTTTTGCTGGTCGTTGGGTATCTGCCCAAAGGAGAGGGAGGCCTTACAGACCAGATCGCCCGCCACCGCAAAGAAGGCGGGTGCTTGTTCCATCTGGCGCACTTCGGTCCAC
>JAUIMA010000231.1 GCA_030432675.1 Candidatus Hydrogenedentota bacterium
CTTCCTCCAGATGGGTGATGGTCTCCTGGGTCAGGGAGGGCGGTGCGGCTGCTTGGGGGAGTCCCTGGAGATTCTGGAGCACGTCCTTGCAATGGGTCACCCGGGATTCGTGATGGCCATCGTTTTCGATGAGTTTGTCGAGGGTCTTTGCCTGACCATTGGATTCAATGCCGAGTGCCCGCCGCTGGGCGAGCCGTTCGACTTTCCGGCCGGCGGAGTCCGTGGGGCCGTCGTCCGAAAGACTGAGTTGGGCAAAGGCTGACACGAGCCGCCTGCGGGCTTTCCGGGGGGAGATCCGAAGGGTCGTGGCCGCGTATTTCAGGGGAAGTTTGGCCAAGGTGGTCAGGAGCAGTACGGCGCGCTCCTGATCGGTAAGTTGGCCGATGGCATCCACGGTTGGCTCCAGCGCCAGGGCTTCCGGGCCCGTGGCCTCGGGGCACTGGGTCATCCAATCCACCCAGGGGGCCTGTTCTTTCGTCTTCAGTCCTCCGCGGAGGATATTGTCGAGAGAGGAGCGCCGCTGCCGTTGGCGCTGGCGGTCCTGAAGCCAGAGCTGGGTGACATGGCCATAGACCCACTGCCGGGCAGAGGCTTCTTTGCGCGCCCGGCTGGGGTTGAGATAGAGGTGGAGCAGGGTGTCTTTGAAGAGCGTGGTCGCTTCATCTACCGTACCCGTGAGCCAATAGAGATAATGAAAAACCGGTGCGCCGAGGTGGTCCACCAGGGGGCCACACGAGGCCGGATCGCCGGTGCGCACCTGGTCCAGCAGGGCCGATTCATTGACCGTGCCCGAATCTGTGGAAAGGGTATCCGTCGTCATGGTCTCCGCACGTCTCTGTTGAGTACATCGGGCGGCGCTCAGGGTGCGCACGCCATCGTGTTACAGCCTAACAGAGCCGGGGGCAGCGTTGCACCTGCGGGCTCTTAGCCCCGGCTGCGGCTCAGTTTGTACTCGATGCTGTCGACCAGCGCGCGATAGGAGGCGGAAATGATATTCTCCGAAACGCCGACCGTATCCCACGACATGTCCTTGTCGCTGGACTCAATGAGCACCCGGGTGCGGGCCTGGGTGGCGAGCTGGGCATCGAGGATGCGGACCTTGTAGTCCTCCAGGTGGACTTCGCAGAGCTCGGGGTAGATGGGCTCCAGGCTCTTGCGCAGGGCCTTGTTGAGGGCGTCTACAGGACCATCGCCTTCGGATACGGTGTGGAGGATATCCCCATTGGGAAGTTCCAGCTTCACCGTGGCCTCGGAAAGCATGGGGGCCCCATCACCGCTGTAGTTGATGTGGGTATGGAAGGCCTGGGTCGTGAAAAAGCTCTGGTAGGAACCGGTGGCCTTGCGCATGATGAGCTCGAGGGAGGCATCGGCCCCTTCGAATTCATAGCCTTTGCTCTCGAGTTCCTTAACCTGTTTCAGGATTTCTTTGGTTTCGGGTTTGTCCCGATCCAGGGTAATGCCGAACTCGGTGGCCTTCTGCATGAGGCTGGAGCGGCCGGAAACTTCGCTGACCGCAATGTGGGTGCGGTTGCCGATGAGCTCGGGGTCAATGTGCTCGTAACTGGTTTTCTTCTTGCGCACGGCGTCGGCGTGCATGCCACCTTTGTGGGTAAAGGCATCCCGTCCGGTGAAGGGGGAGTGGTCCCGGGGCGTCATGTTGGCCAGTTCGGCCACGAGGTGGGCCGTATGGGTCACGAGTTGGAGCTGTTCGGCCGTGATGACGTCATAGCCCATCTTCAGCTGGAGATTGGGAATGACGGTGCAGAGGTCCACGTTGCCCGTGCGCTCACCATAGCCGTTGATGGTGCCCTGGACGTGGGTGGCTCCTTCCTGGACAGCGGCGAGGCTGTTGGCCACGGCGCAGCCGGAATCGTTGTGGGTGTGGGCACCAATCAGGGCATCGCCCAGCCGTGCGCGGACGGCCCGGGTGGCTTCGGCGACTTCGTGGGGGAGTCGCCCGCCATTGGTCTCGCAGAGGATGAGGACTTCAGCGCCGGCCTTCCAGCCGCATTCGAGGACGCTGAGGGCATATTCGGCGTCTTCGAAGTAGCCATCGAAAAAGTGCTCGGCATCGAGGAAGACGCGCCGTCCCTCGGATTTGAGGTAGGCCACCGACTCTTCGACGAGTTTGAGGTTTTCATCCAGGCTGACCCGCAGCACCTCTTCGGCGTGGGTGGGGGAGGATTTGGCGAAGATGGTCACGATCTCGGTCTGGGCGCTCAGCAGGGCCTTGATGTTGAGATCATCTTCCACGGCGGACTTGGGGTTCCGCGTGCTGCCGAAGGCCGCCATCTTGGCCTGCTTGAGGTCCATGTCGCGGGCGCGTTCGAAGAGTTCTACCGCCTTGGGGTTGGAGCCGGGCTGACCGCCTTCAATATACATAATGCCCAACGCATCCAGGGCACGGACGACCTGTAACTGGTCGTCAGACGAAAACTTTACCCCGGGGCCTTGTGCGCCGTCCCGCAGGGTGGTGTCATACATTTCGATGCGTTGCGCCACGATACTGGTCTCCTGGTTTCCTCTCAAGACTACGGCACGGAAAATGGCCGTGCCGGGATTAGCCCCCGATCATACGCTATATAGGGTCGAAATGGGAAATGGACCGTATAAAGAAGTGTCGCAGGCAGGATTTAGTAGAAAGGACCTAAAGGACAAAAAGGACGTAAAGGACCAGTTAAGCGTGGGGCGTTGTGCACACCATGCCATTGCCGAGCCTCGTCCTTTAGGTCGTTTCCGCTCGTTACCACGGTCCCCCGTGGTAATGCCTATCGTTCCGCTCCTGCGGGACAAGGTACGTGTCGTACACGATGGTTGGCTACGTGCACGGGCGATATCGCTCGCCTTCGGCGTTGCCGCAGTAGCGGCAAGGTCTGCATTCCTACGGAGGACCGTAGGAACGAGCCGCTGGTGATTCGGCTTAAAAAGTACGTAAAGGACCAGTTAAGCGTGGGGAATGTTGTGCACGCCATGCCATTGCCGATCCTTGTCCTTTATGTCGTTTCCGTCCTTTAGGTCCTTTCTGTCTTCGCAGAGACCACAAGACTAGAACAGCATAACACTATCACGCAGCATGCGCTCGACCAGGGTGTGTCCCTTCTCAATCAAGACATCCGTCGTGGCGGCTATGCGCTCCGAGTAGGCCGTGTTATCGTCGGGCGTGATGCCTTTGCCGCAGAGGGCGAAGGGCACGGGACCACCCGCATGGGTCTTGGTTTCGATGGTGGTGAAATGGTCCGGTGCCACGAGGATACGGAGGTCCGGGTGGCTGTCGAGGTATTCCAGGCAGGGGGCGACGATGCGGGCGTCGAAGTCTTCGATGGCCTGTATCTTCAAGTCGGCCCGACCCTGGTGGGCGGTCTCATCGGGGGCTTCCAGGTGGATGTAAACGAAGTCGTGATCGTCCAGGGCCTTGAGTCCGGCCTGGACCTTGCCTTCATAGTTGGTGTCGATCCAACCGGTGGCACCGGGTACCTTGATGACATCGAGACCAGCGCAGACGCCAATGCCCATGACCAGGTCGACGGCGGAGATAACGGCGCCGGTAAGGCCGAAGCGGTCGGCGTAGCTCTCCATCTCGGGTGCTTTGCCCTGCCCCCAGAACCAGGCGGAGGTGGCCGGGAGTTTACCCTCAGCGATGCGGCGCTGGTTTACCGGGAGATCGGCCATGACTTCCTGGCTGCGGGCAATCATCTGGTGAATCATGGCGGAGCCGTCGCCCTTGGGGAGCCAGGGGGCCACTTCCTTGTCACTGATGTTGTGGGGGGGCTCGCAGGCCATGCGGACCATATTATCGAGGGTGGAGGCTTCCGAGGCGTCTACCACGGCACAATGGCGGTAGCTGACACCTGTGTGAAACTTCACCGGGAACTCCTTGCCCAGCGTGTCGTTCAATACGGCGATGATTTCTTCGGCTTCCTCGGTGGAGATGTGGTCCGCCGTGAAGTTCTTCATCACACCGTCTTCGAGGGTGACCAGGTTGCAGCGGAAGGCCACCTGGTTATCCGCGAGGTGGATGCCCTGGTTGGCCGCCTCAATGGGGGCACGTCCACGAAAGGCCGCGCCGGGGTCATAGCCAAACATGGAGAGATTGCCAATATCGCTACCGGCCGGAAGTCCGTCGGGGATGGGACAGAACTGACCGGTCACGCCCCGGGACACCACGTCGTCGATGGCGGGGGTGTGGGCGATTTCGAGGGGCGTCCGGTTGTCATAGTCCGGTAGGGGCCAATCGGCCATGCCGTCGCCCAGAAGAATAAGGTATTTCACGGTGAATCTCCCGATAGGGTCTGAAAGTAGCGGAATGGTGGAATCCCCGCCGTCGTTATACGGCGGGGAGGCGGTACGTAGTATAATGGTCGAAGTGACCCCGATTCAGCGCTGCAAGATAGCACAGCGCCGGGGTGAAGTCAACGCATAGGCCTGCCCGCTTTCCCAGCACCGGTCTATGCACACTCCAACCGGAAATGAGTATAGCATGCCGAGTAATGATTGGATTAAGACCCTGGAACAACACGGATGTTCCCTGAATGCCCAACAAGTGGAACAGGTGGTGCAGTATTGCTTCTTGCTGCGTACGTGGAGCGAATTCACGGCCTTGGTCTCCAGCGGGAACCTGGAGCACCTGGAAGACCTTCACGTGGTGGATTCCCTGAGCCTGGTGGGTCCTTTGACGAAATGGGTGCCCGAAGGGGGCTATATCTTCGATATCGGGTCCGGCGGGGGCTTTCCGGCCATTCCGCTGGCGATTGCCATGCCGGACCGACAGTTTGTCTTGATGGAACGGAGCGGGAAGAAGGTTTCCTTTCTGCGGAAGGTCATGGGCGCACTGCAATTGAAGCACGTGAAACTGATTCACGGCACCTTTCCCCATGATTTGCCGGAAGCCGTTCCACACGCCATTACGGCGCGGGCCGTGGAGCGTTCCGACGAGATACTGGAAGAGATTCTCGATATTATGCCCGAAAACTGCGTGTTTTGTTGCCAATCCGGTGATCCGCAGGGAAAAGTGGATGGGGATATGTTCCACGTGGAACATTGGGAAGACGCCTGGACCACCTCCGGCGCACGTCGGGGTTCCCTCTACGGTATCCGCCAGAAGGAAGACGTCTAGTGGGAAACGTCGGATGTTCCACGTGGAACATCCGCGTTTGGGGCGGTAGACCGATTCGGGGGCCCCGGGACCATGGCAGGCTCGGGACAGGGGTGTTAAGGGGCTGGTGTCGTCCAAAGACCGTGGGGGCCCGTGCACACACGCTCCCCTCGGGGCGACCTGATCCAGGGGCCTGCTGTCCGGCCGCGGACCCGTTACGCTGCAGAATAGGTCCCGGCAGACCCTAATCCGTCCCCCCTTGTTTGCGGAGACCCGTACTGCCGAAACAGGACGCCGCGCCAGAGAGCGTGGAACGGAGAACGGAGCGGCATCCACTTATGGCGGGAGGTTCCATACTGCCCATGACCCCTAGCGTGGCGCCCAGGGGTGAACGGTCTCCATCGGAGACTCTGGCGGACGCTCCGCATCGGTGCCCCTATCGTAACCGCCGATAGCGCTGACTCCCAGAGCCGCCGATCGCACTGTGGGGTGGGAGAACGACCCGCCCCATGTACTCCTGCTGTCTTCCATGATGGGTGGGCGAGAAGAGCGCCTCCGGGTGCACCGTGCTCGCCGCCACTGCGAAGACGCTCCGGACCGAGGTGCCCTCCTACAAGCCCATGACCCATGACGGGCCAGGCCAGGAATCAAACGCCAGAATTTCTTCGTGGCGGTGAGGTAGTTGGTGGTCCCCGGGGCTCATTTTTTTCCAGGTTGGGGTGGTCGCGCGGGTCGGCGGGGAGGAAATCGGGCCCCAAAACGTCTCAGAGGGGCCGCTTCCCCAACTTTTCATGAAAAACAGGTCGATTCGGCAGCCCTTGCCCTTACTTTTTCCTAAATGGCCTTAGAATCGATTTGCGGGGCCTTCTCGGCGATTTCGGCTTTTTGGCCAAAATCTGAGCGACCAAGGGCGGGGTGCCTTGCGACTGAAACGGAAATCGGAGCAAATCGGACGCGCCCGTCTCTTCCGAACCGGAAATATCGTCCTTTCACACCCGGTTGCGCCCCCAGTGCCTTGGGAATGCTATGGACCTTCCCATAGTCCACGGGAAGAAACGCGTGATTTCGGCCGAGCGCAGTCCTCAATCCGGTCGAAACGCCCCCCAACAAGGCTTGGGGACATGTTTAGCCGTCGCAAGGGTGTGGGCTGCCCATGGGGTCTCCCTAGAGGATGTACTTCCTCGGGGGTGTTCCATACTAGCGCGCTAGCGTGCTAGTGACTGCGATAGGGGAATACTGCATGTGTACGGCACAGTATACTATATAGGGGTCGGATAAACTTTGCGAAGGAAGGGCGGAGAGAGGAGGCTTGCGCTGAAAGATGGAGTTCGGGTGCTTTGCCAGAATGCTTGGCGTGAAGCGTGTGTAAGTGGCTATTAATACACAAGTTAGCGATACGCTGTGCGCTGGTGGTTTCGTCGTTCATCCTTCTTCTTGAGTTGGGTTGTTGCTGTGGGGGTGCCACAGTATGCGACCTTACTGTCAGGACAAACTCGAGCGCGGGCGAACCTACCGACCGTTCGGTCCTAATGGCGCCCTTTCAAAGACGCCACCCGCCGCAGTGGGGGTGACGATCACTTCCGCACGTACAACTCGCCAACGGGATAGTCCGGAGAAGGGATCACCGCCTCTTTCATGTGTGCCTCCATCCGCTTCACGACGTCCGGATGTTTCCCGGCCAGGTCGGTCGTCTCACCCGGATCGGCCTTCAGGTCATAGAGCGCCAGGGGGGAATCTGCGCCCAGTCGAATGGCTTTCCAGTCCCCCATACGCAGCCCTTGTTGATAGACCTCGCGGCAGTGGCCATAGTCCCAATAGAGATAATCGTGCTGCGCTTCCTGTTTCTCTCCAAGGATGGCGGGCAACATGGAGATACCATCAATACCTTGGGGCGCCGGCAGTCCGGCGACTTCGGCGAGGGTGGGCATCACGTCCCAGAAGGCCCACACCTGATCGCTGGTTTTCCCGGCAGGCACCTTACCCGGCCACCGGGCAATCATGGGTACCCGGAGTCCTCCTTCGCCCATATCCCGCTTATAACCACTGAAAACGCCGTTACTGTCAAAGAATTCGGGATCATGACTCACTGTTTCACAGGGGCCGTTATCGCTCGTGAAGAAAATCAGCGTATTGCTATCGAGTCCGAGTTCTTTCACCAGGGCCACAATACGGCCCACATCCCGATCCATGCGCGTCACCATGGCCGCATAGTTTTTCTCGGTCTGGGGCCAGTCCTTGTCGGTATAGGGGGCGTCACTGGGGACAATCTGCGATTCGGGCGTGTCCCGTGGATAGTCCGACCAGTGGGGAATGGTATAGGGCAAATAGAGAAAGAACGGATTGTCCTTCTGGGCCTCGATGAATTTCAGGGCTTCTTCCGTGAAAAGGTCATGGGTGTAGGTGCCGGTCTTGCCCCCGCGATTACGGGGTAGCAGGCGGATGTGTTCATCGTCCCACAGATAATCGGGATAATAAAAGTGGGCCTGATCCTGATCCAGGTGGCCGAAAAAGCGGTCAAAGCCCTGATACGTGGCCACGCCCCACGTGCCGGGATTACCCAAACTCCACTTGCCAATGGCGGCGGTGGCGTAGCCGGCCTGTTTAAGGACTTCGGCGACCGTCACATCATCGGGACGGAGGAAAACCCCGTGGGGCACATTGTCGCGGAGCCGGTTGTGGCCATTGTGCATGCCGGTCATGAGGGAGGAGCGACTCGGTGCGCAAACACTCGAGCCGGCGTAGACCTGGGTGAAGCGCGTGCCCTCGGCGGCCAGTGAGTCGATGTGGGGCGTCTTAATTTGCGTTTGGCCGTAACAGCCCACGTCGGCGTAGCCCAGGTCGTCGGCCATGATGAAAATGATGTTGGGGCGCATGCCCGGTCCTTGAGCGAAGGCAGGCACGACGGCGAGTAGCAAGAGGGCAAGCAAAGCAAAACGGCGCATGGTGAGATTCCTCGTGGGTGTGTTGGTGATTGCACTACCTTAGGGAATCGGTGGGCGGAATTACAATGGCGGAGTGGTGGGAAAAAATGAAAGGACACAAAGGACGGAAAGGACCTAAACGACCCGTGCGTTGAGCCATCGGGTTGGCCTTGAAATGCGGCGCTGTTGCACGTTTTTTAGGACTCATCGCAAAGGGCCACCCGTTGTCAATGATTCCTCAGGCATTGCCAACGACCCCCCGTGAGCATGTCGCTTAGGTCCTTGCTACTCCCGCATAACGTTCACCGCGAAAAGGCTCGCCTTCTTCAGGTGAATGCGCAGCATATACTCCCCGTTTTCCAAGTCACTGAGACCGCGCGCTTTCCACGCGACGTCATGGCGAAGTCTATCGCCGGTGATGACCTGTGCGTCCTCTTTGGTGTAACCCGCCACGCGGTATCCCGCAGCATCCAACAGCTCCACACGGATCTCCCCTGCAGACGCATTGGCGTTCAACGTAATGGCCGTGACGTTGCTCAGGTCCCGGGCTTTCAGGGTTACCTGGCCGATGTCGTGCAGGGCTTCCACTAACGTGGGCTGGTCACTCAACGGCACGGTGCGCACGCCCGCGAAGCGATCGCGGGGTAGGGTGAAGAGTCCAATACCACTGCGCTGTTCATGGTCATTGGCCCCGGTAGCCCCTTGAGAATAGGCCCCATAGTAGAAGCGCATTTCGTCTTCCAGGAAGACGGGGGAGGAGTTGGTGAAAATCGAACCGGACTCAAAGGCTTTGCCGCCTTCCCGTGTGTAGAGTAGCTTGTCGCGGAAGGGACGGGAAAACCGAATCCCATCCCAACTGAGCATGAGCTCGATATCGATGACGCCGCCGCCTTCACTGCGGTTCAATACCTGAGACAGGGAGAAATAGTAATCGGCATAGAGAAACACGGGGGCCGTATGAAATTCCATGTAGGCCGGGTCAAATTCGTCGGGCGTGATGATGAGTTCGGGCTGGGACCAATGGATGAAGTCTTTGCTCTCCGTGCGGCCCATACCGTGTTTCCAGAACATGCCGCCATCCGGGCCGTCGATCCACATCTTGGCGTAGTCCGCGAAGACGCCCCGTTTGTAGTCGTAAAAGACATCGTGTACATCGGAGATAGAAAGGGGTACAGACAGCTCCCGCCCCGGCTCACCCTTGAACGGTACGGTGTCGCCGTAGTCGCCATAGGCCGTCGCCTGAAGGGGCATGGGCACGTCGGGCTTTTTCCAGTGGATGCCATCGGGGGAGAAGGCCACGTGGAGCCCTGGCATGCTCGGTCCTTCGCCCGCACTGAAATCGAAGTAGGCCATCTTGTAGCGCCGCGCCGGGTCGGGGTCGCGGGGGTCGACGACGACGGAGTTTCCATAGCGAATCGAGCGGCCGCCATTGCCCACCATGACAATATTGGTGTCTTTTTCATCGCCGTAGGGGAAGAGGCCGAGATTGGGCTTGGTCCAGTGGATGCCATCCTTCGATTCGGCGTAACATGTGACACACTGAGGCT
>JAUIMA010000232.1 GCA_030432675.1 Candidatus Hydrogenedentota bacterium
AAGGGTACGGAAAAGCGAAGGGGCGACACGCTGGCGAAAAGGTTCGTGGTGGATTTCCCGTCCTCCGTGAAGGGTTCATCATCGGCCCCCAGTACCGTGCTGTTCAGGCCATGTCGTTGGGTGCAGTATTGCAGCCATTGGGGAGCCTCCAGGGTGGAATCGGCCTGCAGGAAGTAGATGCTCTTGTCGAGCGGCGCATTGATGTAGGATGCCCAGAATACCCCCATGAAACCACCCACCCAGTGGTCTTTGTGGGGCGTGCAGGAGAAGGTCATATCGATGTGGCCCTCTGGCGTCACGGTAAAGCGCGTGGTACTTTCCACACCCCAGTAGGGGGTCACGGGTTGATAGAGCTCGGTGGTGTGGGCATCCACCTGGCGAAAGGTCATGGGCTCATTACGGGGCTCGAAGAAGGTGTGGCCGTCTTCGTTAATACCCGGCCGCAGGTCGAAATAGTGCTCCAGATTCAGCCCCGCATAATCCGGAACAAAGGGAGACTCCCGCAAGGTGGGTGTCGTCAACGAATAGATGCCGTTGTAGCGGTTGCGGTGTACGCCCAGGGCGGCGTTGTCCCCGATGGTGCAGGTGATGGCCGGGGTTTCGTAACGGTGAAAGTTCGTGCCTTCGACCCCATCGGCATTCAGCAGGGCCACGGTGGCGATGGTTAACAGAGCGCTATACATGGTGGGTTCCTCTCTCCAGCAAAACAAACGCGCCCGGCGGAAAGGCCGGACGCGCAAGAATGACTCGGGGTGAACGAATGCTTATGCGGTCCAGACCTGATCCACCGCTTTCTGCCAGTTGGCGAGGCCAATCTTCATGTCCGGGCCGGGATTCTCCGGGCTGTTCTCATATTCCATCATGAGGGGGCCGGCGAATTGGATGGCTTTCAGCGCCTTGGCGACGGCCACGAGATCCATATCCCCTTCGCCGAGAATCTGTTCTTCCCCACCGTGGATCCAGTCCTTCAGGTGGAGGGAGTGGACCCGGTCACCCAGGGCCGTCAGCACTTCGTGGGGCTTTTCGTTGGACCGGATGGTGTGGCCCGTATCGACACAGGCACCAATCAGCGGGCTGTGGTCTTTGATGGCGTCCAACGTGTCCTGCACCGTATTGTAGCGTGCCTTGGGGCCGTGATTGTGGATGGCGATCTTGACCTTGTACTCTTCCGTCAGTTTGTCCAGGTTGTCGAAAGATTCCGGGGCCGGGTCGGCGGTCAGAATCTTGATGCCCATGGCCTTGGCAAACTCAAACTTCTTGCGGTTCGCCGCTTCATCGGCGCCAAAGCTCTCGACGCCATAACAGAGCACCTGGACGCCCGTGTCCTTAATGATTTCCTTGACCTTGGCGAGGCCCGGGTCGGTGGCATCGCAGGGGAAATGGACGCCGCAGAACTCGATGTTGTTCAGGCCGAGTTTCTGCAGTTCCGTGATGGCACCGATGGTGTCGAATTTCCGGAAGCTGTAGCTCTGGGAGCCCATGCGCCAGGCGGGGCCGGGTTTTGCCACGGCCTGTCCTGCCACGGCCATGGCGGCGGGAATGACGGCCATTTGCCCTATAAACTGTCGTCGTGTTGATTTCATGTGCTGCGCTCTCCTTGGGTATGGTGTGACATTGGTGGCGCGCCTTGCTGCGCCATTGCCATCATTTATTTGTTGAGCTCTTTAATCCGGACGTTCCGGAAGGCGACAAAGTGATCGTGATCCTGGAGGCCAATGAAGCCTTCGCGGAGACGATACTTCAGCTCGTCAATGGTATCCATGTCGAAGTCGTGGATGAGTTTGCCGTTCAGCGTAGCCTTCATGTGGCTGCCATCCAGGATGATTTCCAGGCTATTCCACGTCATGGCGGGGTTGCTGCCATTGACCCGGGCGGCCTTGACCTTATACACGGCACCCGTGCTGTCGTCGCTGGGTTCCACGCCGTGGTCACCGTGAATCTGGAATTCCATACCGATCTTAGACTGCCGTGCATCGCGGGGAGCGCGGAGGAAGATACCGCTGTTACCTCCTTCTTCGATTTTGAAGTCGAGGCGAAGGATGAAGTCGCTGTAGCGGTTCCGCGTGAGAATGGCCTTGCCACCGGCTTGCTTGAACTCAAAGTCACCCGCTTCATTGACGATAAAGCTGTTCATATCGGGGTTCAGCTGCCACCAGCCGTCAAAGTCTTTCTTGTTGGCCAGTGCAATGAAGCCTTCCTTGCGCTCCGCTTCGGAAAGGACCGAATTGTCCGGCGTCCATTCTTTCTTCTGCACCTCATTGACCAACACGGCTTCCACGGCTTCATAGGCGGCGGGGTCGCTACCCATGAGGAAGTGGGTGTTCATATCGAAATGGCCGTGGGCCTTTCCAAGGACCAGCACCGGCTCCTTGGCGGGAGGCGCGGGTGTTTCGGTGACCACCTTGACGTGGCCTACTTCCGGCGCGGCCACCACCAGTTTCGGGGCGAGTTCACGGAAGAGGGTGGCCCACTTCACGGCATCGGGCCCATCGAAGTAATACACCGCGCGCCGCTCGTTCTGGAGGGCCGCTGCGGCCGTGCGGACGGCATTTTCACAGAAGACGGGATCCGTGTGGTCCCCCAGGACGCGCACGATAATCGCCATGCGCTGTTCTTTCGCGCGGTGACAGAGGTCCCCCAGACCTGCCACATCGGCCGGGTCAATGGCGGTGCCGTCAGCATTGAAGCCAGGCAGGTCGGTGCAGGCCGTGTTGCCGCCCACATAGGCGATCCTGGCCAGGGCCGGTGCCGTCTTCGACAACTCATTGCGTCCCGCTGCCAGTTCAGGGACCGTGATGGCCTTCAAGGTAATGTCCCACTTGTCCCGTGTCAGCATCCCATTTTGAATGTGGATATCTTCTTTACCAATCCCGGGGGTCAGGGTGACACAGCCGGTCAGGAGGGGGGCGATAAGACAAACAAAGAGCGGGAGACGTTTTAACATAGTGGGATTCCTTCCAAGAGAAAAATCAATGAAAGCAATACTCTAGCAGAAATGGCGGCAGACTGCACAACCTCAAAGACGACTACGTATCGCTGCGGTCGGGGTCCGATGGTGGCGTCGGTGGCGGGCGTCCGCTGGATCCCGTCACAAGCCGTGGTTTAGGCTAGGCCTATGCAAGATTCTGAATTAAAAACCACATCCGTTGTTCCCCCTCTCTGGCAGCTTGTACCCCTCGCATTGGTGGTGGCGGGAGCCTGCACGGGGGCGCTGTATGCCATGGAAGGGGTCATGCCCTATTTCTCCTCCACCGACATCCTCCTGTGGACCGGGGGATTCGGCATGGCTGCGGCCCTGCTCTTTGGCCCTTCCCGGCTTATCTTGACCCTGGTCTTCGTGGGGGCCCTGCTTTCTCATCAGTTTCGCTCTCCGTTTATCGTGCCCTTTGCCGGGGTGGAATGGCACCCCCGGGAACTGGTGCTCCTGCTCTTGCTGGCCCACGTCGTAATCAAGGTGTGGCAACGGCGCGTGCGCCTGGATTGGGGCCCCTTCCACCTCGCCCTCCTCGTCTATGGGGCCGTCTTTGCCTATGCCGCGTGGCGTGGCCTGTGGCTGGGGAATTCCATGGAGTCCGTTATCGCCGAGCTGCGTGCGCCCCTGTTCTTGCTGGCCTTCTGGGCCTTTGCGCTCTGCATACGGCGGGATGACGACCTCTATTACTACGGCTACCTGGCCCTGTGTGTCGTGACACTCCTGGCCCTGGCTACCGTGGCTTATGGGGTTTACGCCACCCTGGCAGGCCCATTTCCCAATACCCAAAATGCCTTCGGTGAGTTTGTCCCCCGGAATCTCGGTGGCCTGGTGATCCAATCGGTTCGACCCAGTGGGCACGCGTGGCTCGAGGTCGGGCTGGTGCTGTGTACGGGCATGTTCTTCTGTCCCCGAGAGCCCTGGTTTCGACGGCTGATTTACGTGGGATTGGGGACGGTGTTTGCTGCGGCCATCGCCGTGGGATGGATGCGCACCGCGTTTCTCTCCGTCGGGGTGAGCGTGCTGGTGCTCCTTTGGCTGAATCTGCCCCGGGTCGTGAAAGGGCTTAGCCTGGGCCTGGTGGCCTTGATGGGGTTTTTTGGCGTGCTCGTGATGGCGCAGAATGACCCGGCCCGTTGGGTTGCCGGAGATGCCTCCCTGACCGCCCGTGGTGTGGAATACACCGGGGCCCTGCAGGCCATGAAAACCTATCCCTTCTTCGGCGCGGGCCTGGGGGCGTCCTTCGAGGGCCTGGGGCTTGCCACGGAGACCAGTGCGGACAGTGCCATTCCCATCGCCTATGACAGCCTCCACAATTCGTGGCTTTATGTGGCATGGAAAGGGGGGCTTGTTGGGATCGCCACCCTGGTGCTGGCGCTGGTGGGTCTGCTTGTGTACAGCACCCGGATTACCCGGCAATTGCCCACCATGAATCAGCGGTGCTTCGCCCGGGCCCTGCAGGCGGTGCTCATCGGCCAGCTGGTGGCATCCTGCACCATGCCCCGTTTGACCTACGCCAATGGCGCACTCTTTCTGGCCCTGTGGACCATGGCCTTCGTCTTGCTGGAACGTCGGCATGCCTCCCCATCAATGAAAGACGACGACCCCCGGAAAGATTGGGGAGAATTCCATGAGGAGCATCTCATCGAGCGTCCGCCACCCGTCGTGTCGCCCACGCTGGAGCAGCTCTAGCGGATGTGGACCCGCCGTCCTTCCACGCGCACGCGCCCTTCGGCAATCATCTGAATGGCCTTGGGATAGAGCTTCCGTTCCAGTGCCTGAATACGTTCTGCGAGGGAATCCGCCGTGTCGTCATCCTGGACGGGTATGGATTCCTGCATGATGATGGGGCCGTGGTCGTAGGCATCGTCGACGAAATGGACCGTCGCACCGCTTATCTTGGCACCGTATTGGACCACCGCCTCATGCACGTGGTGGCCGTACATGCCCTGTCCGCTGAACGCGGGGATCAAGGCCGGATGGACATTAATTATCCGGTTTTCGAAATCTTTTGGTACCGTAATGAGTGACATGTATCCCGCCAGGACAACGAGATCGACATGGTGCCCGCGAACGAAATCCCAGATGGCTTCGCCCCGTGCGGCCACGTCGGGAAAATCCCTGGCCGTCACCGTCTTCGTGGGAATGCCCTGCTGTGCCGCCCGCTCGAGCCCATAGGCGCTGCTCCGGGAGGAGATGACACACACCACTTCGGCGTCTAACGTGCCTGCGGCACCCTGGTCGAGGATATTCTGGAGTGTGGTGCCACTTCCGGACAGCAATACGGCAACCCGCAACTTCATAGGGATCTCCTGCGGACCCGAAAGGACCCTGGCTATTACGTAATTGGCGGGGGGAGTAGGGGGAGTCGGTAAGCCCGCACGCCATGACGCGTCAGTATAGCAAAACTACCGTGGGCTGCTCACGGCCCCGATCCCTCAGGAGGCCTGAAGGGGCAGGCCGGGGTTGGGCGTCGTCCCAAAGTCGCCAAAGAGTCCATGCTCAAATCGGCTGTGTCCCGCGGCGGCGATCATGGCGCCATTGTCGATACAATACTTGAAGGGCGGCAGAAAGACTTCAATGTCCAGCTCGGTGGTCGTGCGATCGCGGAGCAACTGGTTGGCCGCCACGCCGCCGGCGATGACCAATTGGGTGGCACCGGTTTGCTGGATGGCCTGCTTGATTTTAATCAGCAAGATGTCAATGGCCGCGGCCTGGAAGCTGGCGGCCACATCCTCCACCTTGGCTTCTCCCTCCTGCAGGGCGTAGAGCACCGCCGTCTTGAGCCCACTGTAACTGAACTCCAGGTTGCCTTTGTTGCGCATGGCCCGGGGAAAATCAAAGGCCGTCGGGTCGCCGGTGGCCGCTGCTTTCTGAATGCTTGGCCCGCCGGGGTAGGAGAGATTGAGGAGGCGGGCCACCTTGTCAAAGGATTCACCTACCGCATCATCCCGGGTCGTGCCGAGAATCTCGTAGTGGTGGGGGGCGTGACATTGGATAATTTGGGTGTGCCCGCCACTGACCACCAGCGATAAGAAGGGAAACTCCGGGGCCTTTTCGCCGAGAAAGGCCGAGAAGAGGTGGCCTTCAATATGGTGTACCGGCACAAAGGGGAGTTTCCAGCTGTAGGCGAGCGCCTTGGCAAAGCTCAGGCCCACCATAAGGGAACCCATCAGGCCCGGGCCCTGGGTCGCGGCGATGGCGTCAATAGGTTCCTCGATGGAATCCATGACCTGGGCGACCAACTGGGAAATAATTTTGGTGTGCTGGCGGGAAGCGATCTCGGGCACCACACCCCCAAAGATTTTGTGCACATCAATCTGGGAGGCCAGCTCATTGGCCAGCACTTCCCGCCCATTTTTTACGACGGCGATACCCGTTTCGTCACAGGAGGATTCGATGCCTAAAATAACACTCATTGTACCAACTCCGAGGCATGTACCAACGTGATGCCTTTTTCCGCGAGACGCGGGATTTCTGCAGCCAGGACCTTGGCGGTGTTCGGTTTTTGAAAATGCCCGATGCCAATCGCCTGGCCATTCTTCAAGGTCTTTTCCACCAACTCTTCAAACTGTGCGCGAATGCTGGCCTCATCGGCCTCGTTGTCCAGGAAAACATCCCGACGTGCGGCGGGAATGCCGGCCTTTCGGGCCGTCTCATAGCCTACCGACGTATTGATCGTATAACTGTCGATAAAAAAGAGGTCCCGCTTCTTGAGCACTTCCATGACGAAAGCCATCTTTTTCGCATTCGAGGTAAACTTGGAACCCGTGTGGTTATTCAGCCCCACGACCGCCGGGTACTGGTCCAGCGCGTTGTTGGTTAACTTCAGAATCTCTTTCTTCCCCATGGCGGTAAAGAGGGTGCCCTCTACCGCTTCTTCCGAGCCACTATCCGTTTCCATGGGCATATGAAGCATGATTTCGAAACCCCGGTTGGCCCCTTCTTCTGCGGTATAGGTCCCGTAGGTTGTATTAGGAAGAACCGCCAACGTAAGTCGCGTATCGAGTGCCAGATAACGATCCGAATCCGAGCGGTTATTGCCGCCATCGTCAATAATAATGGCCATGCGTTTGGGACCCTCGTCTGGATTCCGCGCGGCGGGTGGCATTACCACCGGCGTTTCCACCATGGGGGCTGCCCGTTCCTCGGCGGGCGCTTCCGTCGCTTCCAGTGGCGCTTCCGGTGGCGGTGGGTCTGCCAACGGAGGACGTACGGGGGTGTTCATGGGTTCCTCGGTGGGCTCACTGCCCAGAATACCCCCACCCAACACAGAATCGAGATCGATGGGAGTCGGGCGCGCTTCGGGGGAGCCGGGTTGCTCTGTGCAGTACATGCCTACACAGGGGCGGATGCCGAGCGAGATCTGCAGGTCTACATCCCCGAAAAGATTGGGCCCCGTTTCCACCCGCGCATCTGGCAGATTGAGGCGGGCATCGATAAACTCTTTGAGGGCACCCACGGTCATTCCGGGGGGGAGGGTCACGTTGAAGGTCGTGTAGTTCCAGTAGGAGTTCAGGTCTTCCCGGGATACCAGGTCATTTCGGTTGTAAGTTCCCCCGGCGGTCTGGTTCGCCAGTACACTGTCCGCAAGGTCGGCCAGCTGATCGCTCTTGCTGCGCAGGTCACTGCGATAAACGGTCTGGGCCTCCTCGGGGTGTCGCACGAGTGACATTTCGATAAACTGCTGATCCCCCAGGTAGAAGGCGAGCTTCTCCACATCCGACGTGTCCGGGTCCCGTTCCGCGTTCATAACCCGCACCGCGTAGGTGCTCATGTCAGACGTCAGGAATTCTCGCAGGCTGGCGTTGTTCAGCCGCGCAGGCACCGTCACCTGGAAAGCGTGCAGTGTCCAGGTGATCGGGGGCTTGCGTTGGGAATCGCGTTGAACGACGGGGTCACTCCGCAAGATATTCGCCTGGGGTATGTGATGTTTCAGCAGGGATTCTTCGACCATGTCCGCCAAATCCTGTGTCCGAAACGCCAGATTGACGGGGCGACCTATCCAGAAAGTAGCGATTAAGAGGCCCGCCAGGGCCAGGGACGTAGTCAGTCCTAACAGGGGCAGCACGAGCCGCGCGATTGAAGGGGGCGGGACGGGTGCTGACGGATCTTCGTTTTCATTTTCTGCCATTAAACATCTACCCACTCGGCCTCGGTCATAACATGGCCCAGAAAATGCGCTCCGACTTTCTCAAAATTTGCCGGCGCATCACTCACCAGAAAGCGAAATTGCGGAATCAGGGGGTGATCGCAACGGAGGTCCATGGCATCGAGACTGTGCTCCACCACCAGCGCTGTTTCTTCCGCGCTGTCTACCAGTGTAACAGCATCGCCCGCGACCTTCGCAATCGTGTCCTTCAAGAGCGGGTAGTGGGTGCATCCCAAGACCAGCGTATCAATATTTTCTGCCAGCAATGGGCCCAGATAGGTGGTGGCCACCGATTCCGGCACCTCCCCCGTGAGCCAACCCTCTTCGGCCAGCGGCACGAACAGGGGACAGGGTTGGCTGAATACCACCAGGTCCGGATTCTGATCATGGATGGCGTCGCGGTAGCGTTCACTTTGGATGGTGCCGACGGTCCCAATGACCCCGATACGACCGCGCTGTGTGGTGCGGACGGCCGCCTGTGCCCCCGGATCAATGACCCCAAGGACCGGCACATCGAGGCGCTCGCGCAGCGCGTCAATGGCAAAGGCCGACGCCGTATTACAGGCCACAACGAGGAGCTTGATGTCCCGTTCCAGCAAAAGGCGGGCACACGATTCGGCATAGCGGATTACGGTCTCAGGGGATTTGGTGCCATAAGGCACGCGGGCCGTGTCGCCGAGATAGATGACGGATTCCGAGGGCAGGCGGGCTTCCAATTGGCGGACGACCGTGAGGCCACCCACACCGGAGTCAAAAACGCCGATGGCGCCGTGTCGATTGTGCATGGGAGGAGCCTATCCGCGTGCCGGGAGCCATTGCACATCGGGTGTGACAGGCTCACTCAAGTCGATATGGGCTGGAAAGGCCTCGGTAGGGGGGGCATCTTCAACGAGGATGCGCACCTTGCGGACGTTGGGATCCAGGTTGTTCTGCAGCGCAGGCTGGATGAGGGTGTGAACCACACCCTGGACGAATAGAGCCTCCGCGGCCGCGCTGTCGGTACGGGTATATTCCGCCTGAAGTTCCCGGGAGAAATTGATAACCAGCTCCCCGTGGGAAAGCAGATAGAGTGCCTTGACGTTCACGGTCGGCGGCAGAATTGCCGTGCCGTCGTTCAGCGGTCCCTTGATCAGGGCTTCCAACGCGGTCCGGCAGTTTTCGACGGTGGAGTCACCGGTGGGCAGTTGTCGGCTTTCCGGTAGCAGGCGAAGGCCGTCATTGGCTCCGAAATAAAGCTGTACTTCCCGCTCGCCCGTCAGCGTGTTGCGGCTCGGTGCGGAACGTTGCGGTTGTGGCGTTTCTTCTTCCGCCACGGTGAAGGCGGCCAAGGGGTCGCGGCCGTTGCTGGCCACATCCCGTATCAGCAAAATGACCATGAACACCAAGATGAGGGTGGCCATGGCCCAGAGTGACAAAAAGAGA
>JAUIMA010000233.1 GCA_030432675.1 Candidatus Hydrogenedentota bacterium
CCGCAGCCGCGGGACGTCCTTCCGACCCAAAAACTATCCGGGCATGGTAGCACGTGGGCACCGTCAAGGGAATAGTGCGCTAAAGGGGGCGCAGACAATCGAATTGGAATCGCCCGACCTTTCTCTGGACTTGGACGCCGATAGGGTCAACGTGGTGGTGCCACCCGATCGTGTAACACACGTTCGGGTGCGTTGACGCTCGGATACGGGAGCATTGAGAGAGGGCCAGGCGGAAGATTTGTTTAACCAGAATCTCTCGTCGAGCGAATTCATGGAATTGGGCTGTCAGAGCAATCAATCTACTGCTGGGACGGTACAAGGCCATACGTAACCCTGCGTCAAGGCACCCGAACCCGACCGGCGGTCGCCTGGGATCGGGTCGCACCATTACGTCTTCTTTTTGTGGGTAGGAGAAACAGAGATTGGGTGGGATACTCTGGTCCAATCGCCCTCCAATTCAGTCCGCCGGTGGGGCGAGAAGATAGTCCATCACCACTTCCCGCTGGCGACTCATCTCCTCCTGTAGCTGCCGACGCTTCGCTTCGTCGGGTGAGGCCTCATGAGACAACAACTCCGCTTGGAGTCGGGCCACTTCGTAGCGCTGGTAGGCCATCCAAGCCCCCAGATAGGCGTTCGAATTGGCGCCGCCAAGTTCAAGGTCATCCCAATAGGGCACTTTCAGCGCAACATACTCCTCCTTGGAAAGGTCGAGCTGCACGATCGCATCGTCCGGCAGTTTTGTACTATCCCCACCGGTAAAGTTGTGGGGGTTCGCGTTGGTACCGGGGTCAAAGCTGCCCAGGTTCGACTCCCCGACCAAGGCACCGTAGAGACGGAGGTGTCCCTCATAACGCGCCAACACGTGGGCATAGACCTCTTCGCCGTTCTGCGTAGAGAATAGCCGCTCCATGTAGGCCCGATTGTTCACCAGTTGCTCCGCCATACCCCGCTTTACCCACGCCCCGTTGAAACGGGCAAGGGCCAAATCTTTTCGCGACGTATGTTCGCCTGTCTCGTAAACACAGAGCAGGGTGCCATCCGAAAGAACGGCCAAATCGGAATAGGCCGCGTGACCGGATTCGATTTCGCGAACTGTTTTCCACAGACTACCTACCCTTTCGTTTACACTCAGCGAAAGCCCCTGACGTTTGTCCCCCGGAATACTGGTGAGCAACAGCCACTCGCTGTCGTCAATATCCCCTGTAGAAGTGCGCACCAGTCCCACATGGCAACGCACATCGGACAGGGAGCTGGCCACCGGTGGATCGAATGTCACACCGCCATCGTGACTCTCCGATATCCAACGTACGGCGTCCCGTCCCGGGAGGGCACGCTGGTTCATAACGACAGTACCGTTTTCCCGCTCGGCAATCGCGGCCTCGCCCAGGTAGGGCCCGGTGCGCTCGCCCAAGAGCCAGGTTTTACCCCCATCATCGCTATAGATGGTCGCGTTCGATTGATACTTCCAATCGTGTTCCCTCGGGGCCGTGTCCGGGCAGTAGCAACGCACCGGCACTACCAGACGCCCCTTGTTCTCACCATAGTTGAGTTGGATGCCCGTGTGGACAGGCGACCATTCCTGCCAGTGGGGCTTTTTAATCAGGGCCTCGGTGATCTCTACCGGCGGAGACCAGGTCTCTCCACCGTTTTCACTGCGAAGGAGAAACCAGGCCCGCCCTGCAGCACGAGTACCCTGAATATCGCGGTAGAAGTCCTTTTCATGGATGGGCTTGCCTGCGGCGTCGTGCAGGGGCGAACGGGAAACAAAGACCAGCACCGTGTTTCGGATTGCGTCTACCACGATACCCGTCGGTTTCACCACAGCGTTTTGAAACGCTACGTCGCCCTCCGGGACCAAGGGTTTCGGGCTGCTCCACGTGGCGCCCCGGTCGGTGCTGCGAATGACGCAGGGCAGAATGACCTTTCCCCAATCGCCCCCTTCCCGGTCCTGAAAAACAATGAGGGCCGTATCATCCGGCAAGGTGACCATTTTCGGTATGGCGTAAGCCCCGGTACGCTCACCCCGCTGGAGGATAGTTTCCTTTTCGAAATAGGATTCCTCCGCGTCCGCCATGGACAGAAAACTTGCGACGCCCACCAAGACAATGACGGTGTGTATCAGCAATCGTTGGTTCATCATGCTCATGAGCGGCTCCCCTTGCGGTCAGTGGACTCTGTTGTCTTCGTCACTATACTACCATTCCTTCAAGGAACATTTAGTTTCACGACTTCTTTAATTGGCGTTCCCTGCCTGTCACTGGTAGACTGCTTTCTCGTCGGGGCTTCCACAACGCGTTTGGATTATTGGGTCCCGGAAACACGCAGGGAAACTTCATGTACCTTCCATCGTCCGCCATACCGAACACGTTCCTCATCATGGGCCTCCTGTTGATACCGTTACTTTGTGCCGGGGTGGAAGGGGCCGAAGCCCCCCTCGATATCGGGGATCGTAACCAGGTCTTCATCGATGGCCGTTTTCTCGCCGAAACAGAAAACGTACGCATCGTGACCTGTCCACCCGTGAAGACCAACGAGGTTTCGCTCAAGGGCAAGCTCGGGGGCTATTCGTCGCTCATAACACCGCGCAAGGACTTCCGGTGGTATTCGGCCCTGTCGAAAGATGGCATCCACTGGCGGCGGACTTCGGGATTCCAAGCACCTGAGGACGACGACATCCTGGGAATTCTCCTGGGAGGTTTCAGCATCTTCGAAGACCCAAAAGCACCGCCGGAAGCGCGCTTCAAACGCTTTGACGGCCTGGCCAACAAAGTCAGCGCCTCCAGCGACGGTTCGGACTGGAAGGTCCTTCACGAAAACATCTTCCCCGCCGCCGCGAAGTATCCCCATGGCATGGACAGCCACAACGTGTGCTACTTCGATGAGGTGTTGGGGAAATATGTGGCCTACGTGCGGGTGAACAAGGTCTACACCTGTCCGCCCGAACGGGTGCCCTACTTCCGCACCATCGGCACGGCACGGTATGGGGGTGAAAACAAATACTCCCGGCGCACCATCGGGCGCGCGGTGACCGACGACCTGTCCTCCTTCCCCATGCCCGAGGTGGTCTTGGAGCCCGACGATAAGGACCCCCAGTTTGGCGGCGTAAAAGTCATGGACTTCTATTCTCCCCAGGTGGTGCCCTATCCCGGGGCGCAAGACGCCTATTTCCTGTTCAACACGCGCTACCGCTCGTATGAAGACTGGTACCTTTCTGAAGACATGTCCCAATATACGCCGACGAGTGTGGGGGTCTACAACGTGGGCGCCGAGGACATTGAGCTGGCGGCCAGTCGGGATGGTATCGATTGGGACCGTTATGAACGGGAGCCCTGGATTCGCAACGGGCTGGCGGGCAGCAATGATGCCCTTTCCATGTACATGACGCGGGGAATGCATATCCAGGGCGACGAAATCTGGATGTATTACATCGGGATTGACGATCCCCATACGGGCCATGAAGACGTGCAGGATCAATACGTCTTGACCCGGGTGGTGTTACGCAAAGATGGTTTCACCTGTGTGGAATCTACGTACGAAGGCGGCGAATTCACAACGCCCCCCTTGCAGGTTACGGGCAACCAACTCCATCTCAACATCGACACGTCGGCCATGGGCCTGGCGCGGGTGGAGATTCAGGATGCCAACGGCGTGGCCCTGCCCGGTTTTTCGCTGGACGATTGTGATCGCATTCACGCGACCAACGTCACCCAGCATACGGTCACCTGGAAGGGGAACGCCGATATGGGTGCCGTCGCCTCGCAGCCGATTCGACTACGCGTTGAATTCCAGTTCGGCACCCGGCTGTATGCCTTCCGCTTTGCGACGGCGGAGAATTCGTAACGCAAAGGCGTGAGTCGGTGAAGGGCACTGGATTCCCGCCTTCGCGGGAATGACGGTTGGCCTTTTCGGCCGGGCTCCGTACGCTTTTTTCAAAACAGGGACAAATCTCGTTTACTCCAGCGGGATAGTCGGAACCTTTCGAGGAGGATGTCGGGGGCCATCCTCACACGGAGGGCGCAGCGGGGGAAGTTTGTGGGTGTCTTGTATTCAGGAACTACACACCTGAGAAGATGATGCATATTGGTTTCGCGGTCGCGAAGTTTATTCACCCACAAGCGATTCGGCGTAGCCGCCCCGCTTGAGGGTGGCACCCGCAGTCTCATTTCTACTCCCGAGCCTCCTGACGTACGCGCCATTCGGAATAGCGTCTATTCTATTGCGGGCTCCGGCGTTTCGGAGGTTTCGGTAAGCCGTTTGGCATCGGCCTCGGCACAGAAATACATGAAGTGGCGCAAGGGTTGTTTCAGCGCCTTTTCGATTTCGGCCCGGGCCTTGTCCCGTTCCCCCATGAGCTCATAATATTTCCCCACGTAGTAGTGGGCGTAGAAGCGCCGATTGGTCTGCTCCCCCGGCGATAGCCCGTCGGCTTGGGTCGCCTCAAAAACGGCCTCCACGTTGCCAGTGCCCAGATACAGGTCGAGCAAGGCGGGAAAAGGCGGGCGACGACGGCTTGGGTAGGTGAACATGGATTCCCGCGCCGCCTGGAGCCCCTCTTCTTTCGCAATACAGAGGAGGCGCCAGAGTCCGTTTTCGATGTCGGTGGCCCCCACCTCGTGATAGCGCGCAAACTGGGCGGCACCCGCCGCGAAGTCCCCCGCGTAATATTGCGCCAGGCCCCGCTCCCAACAGGAGTAGTCATCGTGGGGCGAACCCAGGGCGGCCGCCACGTCATAGTCGGCGATGGCCTCCTTAAAACGCCCGAGTCGAAAGAGCACCTCGGCCCGCAGGTGATGCTGGGGCGAAGGACGGTCGGTAATCACGTCGTTGAGGCGGGCGAGGGAGGCCTCCAGGGTGGCCGTAACGGAAGACGGGGGCTCCCCTTCCTGCCCATGGGCGGAGAGGCTCAGGGAGATTCCCAACAGCGTCAGCACGTAGAAAAGTCGGACCGGTTTCATGAGATATTCCTCCGCAGCATTCTCTCTGTCGGCTCCATCCATACGGGCCGTGGCAACGTTCCGCATCCTACTAAGCCCGGGATTGGAACGCAAGCTATCTTGCAATCGCTTGCCGCCTCTGACATATTGAAGCGTCGCCTACGACGGAAAGGTATTGCCATGACGTACGGAAATCTCCTCCTTGTCTTCGCCCTCCTCTGCGGGGCTGCGGGCCCCTTCGGCACCGCCCACGCCTCCGGAGATTGGCCGGAGTTTCGCGGGCCTACGAGTCAGGGTTTGGGCGACAACGCGAGACCGCCCCTTACGTGGGGGACGAGCGAACATGTGACGTGGAAGCGCGCCATACCGGGCACGGGGTGGTCTTCTCCCGTCGTGATGGATGACCGAATTTATCTCACCACCGCGATTGAACACGACGACACGTTGGAGTCCCTGCGGGCCCTGCAGCTAGATGCCGAGTCGGGCGAAATTCTATGGAACGTGCCCGTGTTCGACCAGCTTCCCCGCATTCCGAAACATCCCAAGAACGGCTATGCCAGCCCCACCCCCATCGTCTCCGGCGAGCGGCTCTTTGTCCACTTTGGCCCACTGGGTACGGCGTGCCTCAATCTCGACGGTGCCGTGTTGTGGCGCCAGTCTGGACTCGCCTACAAGACACCTCATGGCAATGGCGGTTCGCCTGCATTGGCGGGAGACCGGCTGATTATCAGTTACGATGACAACGACGCCCCATTCATTGCGGCCCTCGACACCCAAACAGGCAAGGTGCTGTGGAAGACCTTTCGGAACAGCACGGCGGGCAAGAAGTTTTCCTTCAGCACGCCCCTCATCATGGAGGAGCAGGGCCGACACGTGGCCGTGAGCACGGCCAGTGGCCTCGTGGGTGCCTATGACCTGCGCGATGGCAATCTGGTCTGGCAGGTCCGCTATGGCGAAGGGTTCTCCATTGTGCCCCGGCCCGTGCTCGCCCACGGACTCATCTTCCTGGGCACCGGCTTTGCCCGGCCCTCCAGCATTTACGCCATCCGCACGGGCGGTGCCGGCGACGTGACCGATAGTCATGTGGCCTGGACCTCGGAAGAAGGAACGCCCCACACCCCGTCCATGCTGGTGGTGGGCGCGGAACTCTATTGCGTCAGTGACCGGGGTGAGATTTCCTGCCGCGACGCCGTCACCGGAAAAATTCACTGGATAGAAAAAGTGGACGGAAAGTTTTCTG
The DNA here is from genome assembly GCA_030432675.1 of Candidatus Hydrogenedentota bacterium. GTDB lineage: Bacteria > Hydrogenedentota > Hydrogenedentia > Hydrogenedentales > JAEUWI01 > JAEUWI01. Next base: position 6,175 of record JAUIMA010000233.1, read on the forward strand.
CCTCCCCGGTTTTCGCCGATGGGCGCATCTATGCCACCAGCGAAGGGGGCAAGACCACGGTCTTTGCGGCGGGTAAACGCTTTCAGGTGCTTGCGACCAATGACCTCGCCGAGCGAATCTTTGCCTCGCCCGCACTGAGTGGCAAGGCCCTCTATCTTCGCACCGAGCACCAACTTTACCGCCTTGAGGAATAAGTGGACGAGTCTACCGCATCGTCACGCAAGGAATTCCCAATCCATGCGGCTCAAGGCACCCGAACCCGACCGGCGGTCGCGTGGGATCGGGTGGCACCACAAACTGCGAAACTTCCCTCTTATTCTTTTCGTTCCCCGGGAGCAAAAAAACACCGCCGAGGTCATCCTCAGCGGTGTTTCATTATTTATGGGTCACTACGATTTCAGGAGAGGGTGTAAGGCTCCCGATAATCGCGGGTCAACCACGCTTTCTCTCCACTGCGCCAGGCGAAACGCATCCGCTTGGGTTTCCACTTGATGGTTTCGTGGTTGTAATAGGCCTGGTTCATAAGGTGGCAGCAAATCGCCGTGCGTCCACCGATAATTTCATTGGTCACCGGCTTCTTGCGGCTTGCCACACACTCCAGGAAATCTTTGATGTGGTGACGGCTTTCATAGAGCTTGATCTTCGCGTTGGCGAGATACTCTTTCTGGACGTGAACGATAGTGGACGTCAGGGAACCGCCCTTACCCTGTATCTGTTTGCCGTCCCGCCAGAATTCGAACTTCCCACGGTTGACCTTAACCTCGCCTTCGTCGCCGAAGAAGTGCACACCGAAGCCGCCCTTGTGAATGACTTCCACGCCATTCTTATAGGTCATGACGGCACCTTCCACCGCATTCGGATCTTCCGGGGGCGTGATGAGTTTCGGACCGCTGTCGTCCATGTCGAGGCCCCACTGGGCGATATCGAGGTGGTGGGCACCCCAGTCGCAGACCATGCCGCCACCATACTCTTTGTAGGTACGCCAGTTGGGGAAGTGGTCGTGCACGCCACGAGGACTCAGCACCGCGTTATAGGGACGCATGGGGCCCGGGCCAACCCAACGCTCCCAATCGAGTCCCGGCTCCATTTCTTCTTCGGGCAGGTCGCAGGGAATTCCAGGAGGGCCAAAGCTGCACTCCACCCGGCTGATTTTACCGGCCGCGCCATTTTGCACGAGTTCACAGGCTACGCGAAACTCTTCCATGGAGCGCTGCATGGAGCCGGTCTGCAACACGGCCTTATTGTCTTTAACGGCGTCGATAATCTCGACCGCTTCCTGAATATTGTGGGTCAGTGGCTTTTCGCAATAGACGTCGATACCCGCGTTCAAGGCAGCCAGCACGGGGATGGCGTGCCAGTGATCGGGCGTGGCGATACAGACGGCGTCAATATCGCCCCGATCGATCAGTTCCTGAAAGTCCACGTAAGCGGCACATTCGGGAGACCCCATTGTCGGCTTGGCGGTGTAAAACTCGTCGACCCGCTGCTGCGCATGGGTGCGACGGGTCGTATCCACATCACAAACGGCCACAACACGGACCACCGGCTGCTGGAGAAAACTGCCCAAGAGGTGATAGCTCTGCTTGCCCATGCCGATAAATCCCATGGTGAGCTTGTCACTGGGATTCACATCGGCCGCCCACACTTTGGACGGTAGAATAAAGGGCGCAGCCGACAAGACGGAGGCGGCCTTTAGAAATGTTCTGCGATTGGTCTTCATGAAACAGCTCCTGGTTCATCTTTAGCGTTAAATTATGATCGTGGAAGTATTCTATAAAGCGGTCCCGGATCACAAGTGAAAATAACGCTGGACAGGAGAATCCCTCCATGATGGCGGGAATGCGACACCCAAACCGCGGGACACCGGTCCAAGAGGAGGTCAGTCAGGCCCCCTTCGTAAACCTGAGAACCAAGAAGGAAAATCCATGCAGAATTTATGGTGTCCCCGCGCAGCCACGTTGATGACGTTCCTCGTCCTCTTCATCTTCGCGCCACAGAGTATGGCCGGCATTGAATCTCTCATCGTCCCCTACACCGCCACAGAAGATGTGGTCTACGGACAGAAAGAGGGCATGGGCCTGACCCTCGATGTGTTACAACCCAAAGAAAATCGCAAGGGCGTGGGTATCGTGCTCGTATCCAGTGGCAGCTGGCGCTCGGGCAAATCCAATATTGCGGCGGAAGTGGAGGAGAAGCGGAAGGACCACTGGGGGATGGGATTGCTCCACAACGGCTTCACCGTCTTCGTCGTGCGCCACGGTACGACACCCCGATTTACGGTGCCGGAAGCCATTGAAGACATTCGGCGCTCCGTTCGCTTCGTGCGGCTCCACGCGGCGGACTATCAGATTGACCCGAAGCGCATCGGCATCACCAGTGGCTCTTCGGGCGGACATCTTTCGCTCATGGTGGGCATGACGGGAGACGACGGGGATCCCGATTCGGCCGATCCCGTGTTGCGCGAAAGCAGCCGCACCCAGGCCATTGTCGCGTGGTTTCCACCCACCGACCTCATCAATTGGGGCGCGACGGATGGCTACAAGGTGATCGAATCCGTGCGGCCCGGCATGTTCCAGCGGATGTTTGGGACGATTGAGGATTTGCCCGCCCAACTCAAATCTATCTCACCCCTCTACTTCACGACACCTGATGACCCACCGCTCTTGTTGATACATGGGGACAGCGACACGACAGTCCCACTCCAGCAATCAGAGGTGCTTAAGGAGAAGTATGACGCCGCAGGGCTGACGGCAAAACTCATTGTGGAGCCCGATGGTGGCCACACCTACTGGGACGGCATCGAAGAAGAATACGTAGATGTCGGTACTTGGTTTGACACGTGGCTCAAGTAAGACACGCCGCGAAGGGAACGGGAGGTCTAAATCGTAGTTGAAGGCGTTTCTATCGCTATTCTTGGGCCGGACTTTCAGTCCTTATTTTGGATAACTTTGATTTCCTGGGGCTTCGCCCCAGTCTGGTATGTTTCGCGCCTTTGGCGCTATGGAAGCAGACCCGATTGCACAGCGGATAACTCTTGTAGGGCCAACGGCCCGGAAGCATATCAGCATGGGGCAACGCCCCATGTTTTTGGGCCACTGGATTCTCTAAGGGCTGAAAGCCCGTTCCATCCCCTACGCAGAAACATTGCATTATAAAAGCGATGCGGTTTCCCGATGTTGAATCGGCTGCGCCATGCAATTAACAACCGCCCTGATTCGCTCCGTCCGCTACCCTTCTTCGTTAAGATCTTTGATTTTGGCATTGCGATACCACACGCGCTTGGCTTCATCCTGAAATCCAATGTGGCCTTCCAGGGGACGATCCTTCATGGCACCCTCATCGAGCTGGATGTCGATAATCTGCTCGCCGTT
>JAUIMA010000234.1 GCA_030432675.1 Candidatus Hydrogenedentota bacterium
GTCAAAGGCTTTCCCCGTATACGTACCTTCCAAGGACAGCCCGGCTTCGGCCTTCGCCATCGCCACCGCCGCCATGCCCGATGGCGTAAAGCGCCCATAGTGGGGCCCGAGATACCCATCCCGCAGACAAAACCGGGTTTCAGGAAACGTAATCGCCGGAAAATCGGACTCCGCCTTCCGCAACAGTGCCACGGTGCGCCGATAAAGGAGCCGGGCCTTCGCGACGCTCGTGAACGGAGGCGAGGTCACCCGCACCGCCATCACCACCGTATCCAACCCCGCCAATTGGAGGCCTATCAAAAGCCCCACGCAAGTCCCCATCGTGCCGGACGCCACATAGATCCGGTCGGGCTCGGGCAGAAGCCCCTCAGCCACCTGCTCCGCCAGCTCTAAACCGGCATTCACATAGCCCACCGTGCCCAGGGGGGAACTTCCCCCCGCCGGAATAATGAAGGGGCGGGGGGCACCCATCGCCCGGGCGGACAACACTTCCTCAATCGTGCCCTCCCGCACTTCCTGCCGACTGGAGAAATGGCGCAATTTCGCACCGGCAGCAAAGCCGCGAAGGAGATTCCGTCGCACGCTGTGGGCATTCAGTTGGGGCACCAGCATGGAGATGGGCTGTAAACCGACCTGCCGGGCATAAATCGCCGTGGCCAGGGCATGATTTGAGCCTACGGCCCCAAAAGTCAGGGTCGATTTCGCCCCCTGCGCCTGGGCCCGGGCCAGCAGAAAGGCGAGCTTGCGCACCTTATTGCCCCCATAGGCCGTGCCGGTCTGATCATCCCGTTTGATATGGAGAGAGGCCGCACCAAAACGGAGGGTCAGCGGGACACACTCGGTGATCGGCGTGGGGAGATCCGTCACCGGAAGACAGGGCACCGAGGTCGCCATTGCGGGGAATCGCTTGAACAGAGGAATCACAGGGGATAGTATCCTTGTAGCCTTCATCGGAAGCGGCAGGGTATCACAGCACCCCCTGAAGTCCCAAGCCCGGCGGCCAGCGCCCTGCCGGGAAGCGACCCCACAACCCCATAAGACACTGCCCCACCATGACCTACGAACTCCTCCTCGTCGCCCTCGCCCTCTTCCTCGGTGGGGCTGTCCAAAGTATCGGCGGTTTCGGCTCGATGCTGGTGGCCATGCCCATGATCACCCTGGTCTTACCCCTCCACCTTACCGCCCCCTTGCTGGCCACCCTCGGCCTGCCCATCACCCTCTACATATTCTACGACAACCGAAGTGGCATTGATTGGGCGGAAACCGTTCGGATCGTGGCGGGCTCGCTGGCGGGCATCCCCCTGGGCATCTGGGCCCTGGCCACCCTCGATTCCGCCCTCATCATGCGGGTCTTGGGCGGACTCCTTATTGCCTACAGCCTCTACGCCCTCGTGCTGGAACCCCGACTCCTGGCCCGGCGCCACGCAGCCCGTGCCAGCTCCCTCTGGCTGAGCCTCTTTGTCGGACTCACCTCCGGGATGCTGGGCGGTGCCTTCAACACCAACGGGCCACCCCTCATTGTCTATGGCGACTGGCTCCGCTGGCCCAAGGCGCGCTTCAAGGCCCTGCTCCAGGGGGTCTTCCTCGTCAACGGCACCCTCATCCTCCTGGGCCATGGGGTGGCTGGCCATCTGGGCCCCCACATGCTGCCTTACGCCGCCGTCGCCCTGCCCGGTATTCTCCTGGGACTCTGGGCCGGCCACCGAATCGATCGCTACATCCAACCCCACCAATTTCGCGTCACCGTGCTGGCGCTCCTCCTGGTGATGGGCCTATCGCTTATCGGGCGCTAGCGGATGCTGCGGTCCCTGAACGGGAAAAGGACTTGACACTTCGTCCAAAATTTCGCATGGTATCGTACACCTTATGTACACGCAAACGATGCAGTTACACGACGGGAGGATAAGGAATCATGCCGAAAGTGGACGTAGAACAGGAAATCGCCGCAGCCGAAGCACGCATCAAATCGCTTGGTCGCGACACCAAGGCGCTGGCCGGTGCGCAAAAAAAGAAATATGCCGAATTCGAAACGTTGAATGGGGCGCTCTTCGAAGGCATCGAGGTCATCGCGGACAGCAAAAAGGCGCTCAAAAAGGAAAAGGATGCCCGTAAGAAAAAGGCGCTGGAAGATGAGATTGATGCCCAGGAAAAGACCTTTAAGAAAATCTCGACCAAGCTCACCACCATCATACGGGATCTGGGGCGCTCGGGCACCGAAGGCGATGCCCTCAATGAGCAGCTGAAGGCCGAAAAGGATACGCTGGTGGCGCTCGGCAACAGCCTGAAACGGACGGGCGGCGAACTGGATCAGCTTCGCACCTGGGCGGGGGAAATCAAGGCGCTTATTAAGAAAGTGGGTGCCATCGCGGAAGTGGCCGGGCAATGCGCCGAATTGCCCAACACCCTTCCTCGGACACCCACCCTGTAAGACAACACGGAGGCAGGGTAGTCCGTGCAGATAACGAGGGGGGTGGCACGACCCAGGTCGTGCCACCCCATACATACATACAGGCTATGCGGCGCGGCGTGTCCGGTAGCTGGTATGGGTACCACCCCAGCCCCCCATATCGAGGATCACACCCACGATAACGAGGGCAATCCCAATGCCCTGCAGCCCGAACTGATTCACTGCGATGGCGTAGAACAGGGTTGTAAAGGGCATGAGCAGGAAGCCGAGCAAGGGGAATAGTGCCGTTTCAAAGGCTGCCGCTCCGTAACCACTCAACCAGACAAAAATCAGGGCGATTCGGGGAAAGAATGCGCCGATTATCGCAAATAAGCATGGCATGACCAATCCTCCTTAGCGTTCGATGGCAATCAGCACACCGGCCACAATCGCCAGCACACCCATAATGAGACCCAGGCCTTCGAAATGAAGGTCAACCAACGTCGTAAGCCCGGATAGTATAAGCCAGACGGCCAAAAGTTTCAGACCCATGTGGGGGGGAATTCTTCGTCGCATCGTCATGTCCTCCTTCGGTTTACTCCCGCGTCACGTCGCCTCGACGTGATTCGAAATGCGATGCCCTGTTGACGCAACACCCATGCCATACCCGGCAAACAACTGGCATCAGCGACGTTACGACCTTCTGTCAATCCGCCCGTTGGGCCGACGTATAGTTTCGATACGGGCGGGTGGGCAGATTGGGAACACCCCCCGCGCGCCATGGTAGGCTGTAGATCGTGTAACCCAGAAAAGGAAGCCGCCATGAACCGCACCCTCCTCGTTGCCCTCCCCATGCTGTTGCTGACCGCTGTGGCCCCTGCCGCACTCCAGGCCGGGGCTGCCAAGCGCAGCATCGTGCCCCCTTTCCCCACCAACATGGGCGGCTACTTTGACCGCACAGACGACTTCGAAGGCGTAGACCGCACCATCTACGCCCGGGCACTCGTCTGTAAGAACGACGAACGGGCGGTGGCCATCCTGGTGGCCGATCTCATTGGGGTATCCCGCGGCATGGTGGATGATATCCGGGCCGCTGTTGCCCGGGAAACGCAGCTCCATCCCGACAGCATCCTCATTGCGGCGACCCACACCCATTCCGGGCCGGCCGCATCCAGTGGCGCCCGCCGCCTGGTTTACGACAAAACGACACCGCTCAACGCATTTCTGGTCGAAACCCTTTCTGCCACCCTCCTCGATGCCTGGAAGGCCATGGAGCCGGCGAAGGTGGGCTTTGCCTATGGCACGCTCGATGGGATCACCACCAATCGCCAGCAACGCAACGACTCGGTCATCGACCCCGAGGTAGGGGTGCTCAAGGTCCAGGCCCAGGATTCCCGACGGACCATCGCAACATTGAGCAATTTCACCGGGCACCCCGTCATCCTGGGCAGCGACAATTTACTGCTCTCCTGCGAATACCCCGGTGTGGCCTGCGAAATTGTGGAAGACGTGGTGGGCGGCGTCGCGATTTTTACGCAGGGCGCCTGTGGCGATGTCACGATGAAACGCAGTGGCCCGCCCTTCGATGAGGTAACGCGCCTGGGCCGGGTGCTGGCAGGAGAAATCCTGGTCACCTCGGAACAAATCGTGCCGGGTGCCGAGGAAGCCCTTCACGCCCACAGCGAAACCCTGCAACTGGCACCGCGTCAACTGCCCACGCCGGAAGTGGCCCGTGCCGAAATCGAGGACGCGAAGGCAGCCGTGGCGGCCGGCGAGGCAGCAGGACTGCCTGCCTACCAAATGGACGAGTTGCGGCGGGAAGTCAACGCGGCCCACACCACCGCGATGGTGGCCCAGGTGGCCGTTGAGCAACCGGAACTTCTGGCGGCAGCCACCGAAAGCACCTGCCAGGTCATCCAGATTGGTCCCATGGTAGCCGTGGCGATTCCCGGTGAACTCTTTGTGGAATATGGACTCGAAATGAAGAAACGGGTCGCGCAGGATACGGGACGGGCCATGGTGCTCGTGGGCTACGCCAATGACTATATCGGCTACATCATCACCCCCCGGGCGGACCAGACGGGCGGCTACGAACGGGCCGTCTCCCGCGTGGCCCCTTCCGCTGGACGGACCTTTACGGAAAGTGCCCTGGCCACCGTGCGTCGCATCGTAACCCCGGCATCCCCCGACTAACTTGCCTGCTCCTTCGCGTAGAGCTCGGCAATCACGTCCTCGTTGTTGGCCAGCACGACATTGCGCTTAATCTTCATGGTGGGCGTCATCTCCCCGCCTTCCACCGTAAAGTTTCCGTCGAGGATGTGAAAGCGCTTGACCTGTTCATAGCGGGCCAGTTGCAGGTTGGCATGGTCGATCGCCTCACTGACTCGGCGCTGTATTTCTTCGTCTGAATAGTCGTTTTGCTCCATCATCTCGGGCGACAGGGTGATGAGCGCCACGAGATAGGGCTTGCGGTCGCCCACAATAACAACTTCCCCGATGAGCGACTCCCGCTTGATAAGTATTTCGATGTTGGAGGGAGCCACATTCTTGCCGCCCGCCGTAATGATGAGATTTTTCTTCCGGTCCGTGATCTTGAGGAATCCATCCTCGTCGATTTCACCGATATCTCCGGTATAAAGCCACCCCTCGTCATCCAACACCTCGCGGGTGGCCTTCTCGTTATTCAGGTAGCCCTGAAAAACCGAGGGGCTCCGCATCAGCACTTCCCCATCCTCCGCAATACGCACCTCGCACTGATTCACCGCTTTGCCGACGGTGCCAATACGCAGGGCATGCCGGGCACTGATGTGGCTGCAACCGCCATACTCGGAGAGCCCATAAGATTCACAAAACAAGATACCCAGGGCGAGGAAAAACTCCACAATGTCGTCGTCAATCGGCGCCGCCCCCGAAGTGACCGCCCGAAGACGCCCCCCCAGCTGTGCGCGTATTTTCGACAACACGAGCCGGTCCGCCAGACAATGCCGAACAGCCAGCCAGGGCCCGATGGGTTGTTGCAGAATCTCTTTCTGCGCCCGCTCGCCGCCTACCGCAATGGCCCAACGAAAGAGGCGTTGTTTTCCGGCAGGTGCCTGTGCAACCGCATCCAGTATGCGATGGTAGACCTTTTCATAGACCCGGGGAACCGCCACCAGCACGGTGGGTGACTTTTCCTTTATCACGGCACCCACCTGGGTCATATCGGGACAAAAGTAGGCGTTCATGCCCGAGTAGATACGCCCCATGAAGCTGCACGTATGCTCCGCCACGTGGCTCATGGGCAGGAAGGCAATCATGGTATCTTCTTCCGTCGTCTCCCGCTGGGTATCGACCACGTTAATGGCATTGGCCACACAGTTGCCATGGCTTAACACCACTCCTTTCGGATTGCCCGTCGTGCCGCTTGTGTAAATGAGTACCGCGTAGTCGTCGGGCTGGACCGCCTGCCACAGGGCCTCGTAGCGTCCCTGATCCGCTTCGGCGAGGGCCGCCCCCTTTTCATAGAGCGCCTCCATGTGGGTCACCCGTTCGTCGGCGGGTTGATCGCCCGTCCAGAGAATGTAATGGGTCACCGAGGGGGTCTGGTCGGACAAGGCAAGTGCCTGACTCAGCCGCTCGGGCGTATCCACGCACAAGATGCTGGCCTGGGTATCATTCAGAATATAGACCACCTGCTCTTCGGCAGTGGATTGATAAATACCCGCCACATGCCCCCCGGCCGCCATGACCCCCAGGTCGAGGATGGTCCACTCGGCCATCGTATCCCCCCAGATGGCCACTCCGGTGCCGCGCTTCACCCCAAGCTCAGAAAGGGCCAGCGCGGCCTCCGACACCTGTGTCCCATACGTGCCATAGGTGGTGGCCTGCCAGCCATCCCCTATTTTGGACTCATACGCCGTTCGCTCGGGCGTTTCAGCCACCCGACGACAAAACAACTCCGACACAGTACGACTCGAACTGAGGGTTTCTTCCGACATAACAGCCCTTCCTGGATTGTGACGGGGCACCCGACGCGCTCGTCCGAATACGTGACAGACAAGGCGTGGCCCAACGTACAATCGAGTCTAACAAGGGCCTCGTAATTCCACAACCAAAAACCTGAAATAACGGGAATTTATCCTTGGAAGGCGTCTCGAATCAGTCGAATGTCGGGTTTACCGGTCTCCGGAAGGATGACACTCACCACATCGAAGCGGTAGTAAACACCCACCTCTTCGTCACGGGCATCCATGTAACGTTGCGCCGCCTGGCGAATGCGGTGCTGCTTGGTGGGTCCAATCGTATCTTCCGGCGGAATTTCGTCCCGGCTCGCCCGGGTCCGCACTTCGACGAAGGCGATGGTATCCCCTTCCCGGGCAATGATATCGATTTCGAAACGACCCAAGAACTGATTGCGGGCCAGAATGGTGTAGCCTGCCCGCTTCAGATGCCGTACCGCCGCATCTTCGCCTTGTTGCCCCAGTGACCGTGGGACCTTAGGTCGCCACCACACCCGTCTCTTCCCCTTCGACGTACACATCCCCTTCATCTTCTTTGGGATCCCGGGCGAACAATCGAATCTCACCGTAGGTCCCATGTTGATGACAGCGGACGCGGCGCATACGGCACAACTCGAGAATGGCGAGGAGACAACAGACCAGATGGATTTTGTTGTTGTTGTCGGCTTTCAGATCAGCCCAGGAGATGCTGTCTTTCCCCTGGAGCACTTCCTGAATGAAGGCGATTTTCTCGTCGACGGAGGCTCCTTCCAATTCGACTTCGTGGAAGGGCGCGTCAATCACGTAGCGCAAGATCGCCCGGATGGCCTTCATCAGGTCGTAGAGCGAAATATCGAGTAACTCCGACTCTTCGCTCTCGTCTTTTTCAATTTTCGGCTTCGAATTCCGGGCAAAATGGTCCTGCGCCCTATCACCCCGCTCCCCCAGGGCCTTGGCCAGATCGCGGTACTTGCGGTATTCGAGAAGCTTCTCCACCAACTCCATGCGCGGATCTTCTTCTTCAATTTCTTCGTCGTCCTCATCGTCTTCCAGGTCGATGGGCAGAATCATCTTGGATTTGATCTGGATGAGGGTTGCCGCCATGACCAGGAAGTCACCGGCCACGTCGAGGTTTTCCTCCTCCATCATTTCCAGGAAGCGGAGGTATTGCTCGGTCACCTTGAGGATGGGGATATCGAAAATATCGATTTCCTGGGATTTAATAAGATAGAGCAGGACCTCAAAGGGCCCTTCAAACTTTTCCAGTTCCAGACGCAACACCTCATCGGGGATTTCATCTTCAATCCCTTCGATGATGAGGGGGCCGTCTTCGGTGCCCTTGGGGGTTTCTTCGGCGACGGCCGGGGTGATTTCTTCCGTCGTAGGGGAACTGGTCTCGCTCAATATTCGGTGCCTGGCAGCGTCGGGGTTACACACGGATTGTGGGGGGTGTGGGAGACGCCTGTGCACCCATCACCATGGTCACGGCCCCACCCGGGGCCATTCCCGGCCGATTTCCGGTCGGGAACCGGGGTGATCGTATCCTTTCACCGGGTCCGATCGCAACCGACATCCTGTGGAATCCCATCATCCACAGCCCATCGGGCGGTGGTGGTGAATGTTGCCATGACAGCAAAGGCCCTGCTAGTATCTGAACCCAGAGAAGCACAAAAAGGTCAGGGCAGGTGCCGTGCCATCCTGGATGACTATGGCCTGCCCACCCCTGACCGAGCGTTTTGACCTCGAAACTACCGTCGTTTCTATCCTGTCCGTCATGGAGACACCTGTTACGCGTGCGCACTGTGGAAAACGACCTGGAGACCCTTATATGCGAATGCATTTCCGCGCCACACTATTGGTAGCCCTTGTTGTCACCATGGGCTCACTGGACGCAGCGGCTCAGTGGACCTGGACTCCCCAGACGGGGCGTTGGATCAACCTCAAGCGCTTGCCCAAAGAAACGCCCCAACTGCAGTTGGAGTATGCCCGGAGCCTCATGCTCGAAGGGGAATACAATAAGGCCTGGCGTGAGACCAATAAGTTCGTCAATTTCTATGAAGACAGCGAGTACCGCGACGACAACCAGTTTCTCCGCGGTGAAATTAAGATGGCCCAGGGCGATTGGCTCGACGGGGCCAAGGAGTTCCAGAATCTCATTTCTGCCTACCCCGACACGGATCACTACGACGAGGCCATTGACAAGCAGTATGAGATCGGTGACCTCTTCTTTGAGCGGGGCCAGTTGAAGATCAAGCAAAAGTGGACCCTCTGGAAAAAGCGTCCTCTCAAGCGGGCCGTGGAAGTCTATTCCATGGTGATCGAAAACCAACCCTTTACAGCCAATGCCGCCAAGGCCCAGTATCAAGTCGGCCTTTGTCGCTACACGACCGAAAACTACCTGGAAGCCGCATTCGATTACCGCCGCGTCATTGAAGACTATCCCGGCTCCGATTGGGTGGATGAGGCGAGCTACGGCCTGGCCATGTGTTACTACGACATGTCCCTGCCCCCGGAATATGATCAGACCCCCAGCCAACTGACCATCGACGCCATCGACAGCTTCGGAAACCGGTATCCCGATGATGAGCGACTGGCGGGCTTGCGCGAAAAGCAGGGCGAAATGCAGGAGCACATTGCCCAGCAACAGCTTATCAATGCCAAATTCTACGAGAAGCGCCGCAAATTTGCTTCCGCAAAAATTTATTATGAAATGGTGGTCGACAAGTACCCGGACCGCGACCACAGCGGTCCGGCCTTTTTTGATTCTGTGGCGCTGCCAGATGCGACGCCGCCCGAAGCGGCGCCGGCCGCGGCGTCGTTGATCGTGAACTTGCTGCGCGCACGCGCTAGGGTTGCGTGTGCCCGGGACGGCAAAGCAGCCGATACAGGCCGGCCAGGATCGAAACGCTCAACACGCTGTTGACGAACAGCAGCAAGGCCATTCGGGCGAGCCCGAGCCACGTCCACCACGCGAGCGGCGTCGATGCGATGAGCCAGTGCGCGAGCGGCTGCAGCAGCACGAAGTGGACGGCGGCGGCGGCGACGTCGAGCCCGGCCGGGTCCCGTCCCGCATCGGCCGCGGCCATCGTGACGATGTTGAGCCCGACGAACGCCCCGAGACCGGCGAGCCAGTGCAGCAGCAGCCCCGCAATGAAAATGTTGATTTTC
>JAUIMA010000235.1 GCA_030432675.1 Candidatus Hydrogenedentota bacterium
ACCGCGCATTTCAGGCGCGCCACTTCGAAGACCCGGTCTACGTGGGCGCTGGTTTCCTGTGCGGCGAACCATTCGCGGTAGCTCTTAAGGTCCCGGCTCGACACATCGAGGCCCAGGGCATCGAGCACCGTGATGACACCACGGCAGGCTTCGCTGATGGGGCTGTTTTCGATGAAGAGACACTGCCAGATGGCATCGGCCTGTTGCGACTTGCTCAGGGACCAGAACTGCTCATAGGGCATGTCGGAGAGACGAAAGAACTCCGCCACAAGATAGTGGTAGGTCAGTAATTCATCCACGCCCCAGAGCAGCAATTCGCCGAAATCGGTGGCGTAAAGGTGGGTGTGGATATCGGTGATCGGCGTCGTCATGACCGCGTCGTTGACGGCGGCACGCAATCCAACGGCATCGCTCCGGCTGAACGTGGCGGGAGTACTCATGGTGCTCTATTCCTCTTGGTTTTCGACGGGCCCGAAGAGCACCCGTCGCTACGTATTACTCAGTGTTTTTGCCCCATGCCCCCCGTGGTCAGTCCACGATGTAGGCACGGAAGGATTCAGACTGGCGGGTCTCAAAGGTACCCTTGTCGCTGTGGGTCACAAACATGACCGGCAGGGCCAATCGCTCGGCCACAGCCATCCCCTTTTCCGGCCCCAGTACCATGAGGGCCGTGGCGTAGGCATCGGCCAGGGCGCACCGGGGATGCAGCACACTCACGGAGGCCAGATTATGGTCGACCGGTTTGCCGGTGGCCGGGCTAATGGTGTGGGAATAGCGCTTGCCATCCACCTCGTAAAAGTTGCGGTAGTTGCCGGAAGTCGCGAGTGAGATGTCAGACAGTCCCACCACTTCCTGAAGGACCCGTCCTTCATCTACAGGCTTTTCAATGGCAATTTTCCAGGGAATCCCTACGCTATTGAGTCCCGCAGTACGGACCTCGCCGCCTACTTCCACCATGTAGTTCATAAAGCCCTTGGCTTCGAGCACGGAGGCCACCAGATCTACGGCATAGCCTTTGGCAATCCCCGATAGATCGCAATAGACCCCATCAGACACTTTTTGTATCGATTGAGTGAGCGCGTCCAGGGTGATGGCTTCGGGACCGCACAGGGCCTTTAAGGAGGCGAGTTCCTCATCGCTGGGCGGTTCCTGCTTATCATCGGGACCGAATCCCCACCGATTGACCAGGGGACCCACGGTAATATCAAACGCGCCCTCTGTTTCGCGGTTTACTTCCAGGGCCAACTGCAACATGGAAAATACTTCGCCCGAAACGGGTATGTACGCTCCTCCCGCCATACGGTTAAGAACGGAAAGCTCGGAGTCATCCTTGTAGGTCGACATCTTTCCATCGACATGCTTCAGCGCCCCCTCGATGGCTTCCGCCATAGCTGTGGACACGTCATCGTTCATGGCGGCCACCACCGTGATGTGGTAGGTGGTGCCCATGATCCCGCCCTCGAAAGCCACGGTCTCTTTGGGAGGTGGCAAGGGAGCGCTGCACGAGGTCAGCAGCAAAGAAAAAAAGAGCGTGGCAAGCACCACGCTCTTATAGGTATTCCAATAGGACATGAAGGCTTTCGCTTATCCGAAGTCGTCGTATTCGATCATCTCGTCTTCGACGCCCAGGTCATGCAGCATGTTGGTACACGCCGTCAACATCATGGGCGGTCCGCAGAGGTAATATTCAATATCCTCGGGTGCGGGATGATCTTTCAGATAGTTTTCCAGCAAGACCTGGTGAATGAACCCGGTGTATCCGGTCCAATTGTCTTCTGGCAAGGGCTCAGAAAGGGCCGTGTGCCAGGTGAAATTGGGATTCTCCGCCTGGATAGAATCGAAGTCTTCCTGGTAGAACATTTCACGGAGACTACGGGCACCATACCAGAAGGTGGCCTTGCGATTGGTCTTGATTCGACGGAACTGGTCGAAAATGTGGGAGCGCATGGGGGCCATACCGGCACCACCACCGATGAAGCACATTTCCCGCTCGGTCTCATGGGCAAAGAACTCGCCGAAGGGTCCGGAGATGGTCACTTCGTCACCGGGCTTCAGGTTGAAGATATAGGAGGACATGATGCCCGGGGGAATGCCCTCGGTCCGTGGGGGCGGTGTTGCCACACGGACGTTCAGCATGATGATGCCTTTTTCTTCGGGATAGTTGGCCATGGAGTAGGCGCGGGTAACGGTTTCCGGCACCTTGGACTCATACTGCCAGATATTGAATTTATCCCAGTCGGGGCGGTACTCATCTTCGACCGCGAAGTCTTTGTATTTCAACTCATGGGGTGGACACTCAATCTGGATATAACCACCCGCCCGGAAGGGGACGCTCTCGCCTTCGGGAAGCTCAAGCACGAGTTCCTTGATAAACGTGGCCACGTTATCGTTGGAGCGCACTTTACAGGTCCACTTACGAACGCTGAAGACTTCGGCCGGGATCTCGATGGACATGTCATTCTTGACCTTGACCTGGCACGAGAGGCGGCAGCCTTCTTTGGCTTCACCGCGATTGATCCAGCCTTCTTCCGTGGAAAGCATGGAGCCACCGCCATCTTTCACGTTGACCTTGCAAACGCCGCAACTACCCTTACCACCGCAGGCGGAAGGAATAAAGATCTTGTTTGCTGCCAGTGTTCCAAGCAACGTGCCACCTGCCGGGGTCGTCAAGGCAGAATCGGGATCACCGTTAATGGTGATACTCACGTCACCCGAGGCCACAAGTTTGGCCTTGGCCGCCAACACTACCGCGACGAGCGATATAATGACGGCGCAGAACATTATCACACCCATGATAATGGTAGTCATCCGGTGTACTCCTTAGCGTCGAGTCGCTTCAATCAATCTTAAAGTTGTATACCAGAGAACGCCATGAAACCAATGGCCATCCATCCGGTGAGGAGAAAGGTAATACCCAGGCCACGAAGACCAGGGGGCACGTTGCTGTAACGCATTTTTTCACGGATTGCGGCCAGCGCGGTGATGGCCAGCAGCCAGCCCACACCGGAACCCAAACCGAAGGTCACACTCTCGGCAAAGTTGTAGTCGCGCTCCACCATAAAGAGGGAAGCACCGAGGATAGCGCAGTTTACAGCGATGAGGGGCAGGAAAATCCCCAGGGCCGCATAGAGGGCCGGCACGAAGCGGTCGAGCACCATTTCCACAATCTGCACCATAGCGGCAATCGTTCCGATGAAGGTGAGGAAGGAAAGGAAGCTCAGGTCCACTGCGGCGAAGTCTGCGCTAATCCAGCTCATAGCACCGGGTGCGAGAAACATGGTGTAGATGGCGTTGTTCAGGGGCACTGTAATGGCGAGCACGAAAATTACCGCACAACCCAATCCAAAGGCCGCGTCGACTTTCTTGGAGCAACCCAGGAACGTACACATGCCGAGGAAGAAGGCCAGGGCCATATTCTCGATGAAGGCCGAGGTGGTAAAGATACTCAGGTGATGTTCAATCATAGTCTCAGCTTTCCTCGATCTGTTCGGGCTTCCAGGTGCGCACGGCCCAGATAAAGAAGCCAATCAGGAAGAAGGCACCGGGAGACAGCACCATCAAGCCGTTGGTCGTGTACCAGCCACCACTGGTGGCCGGTGCGAGAATGGTCATGCCGAAGAGCGTACCCGAGCCAAAGAGCTCACGAAAGAAGGCCACGACCATAAGCACCAGGCTGTAGCCCACGCCGTTGCCGAAACCGTCCAGCGCACTCATGTAGGGGCCATTCTGCATGGCGTAGCCTTCGGCCCGTCCCATGACGATACAGTTGGTAATGATAAGCCCCACGAACACCGAGAGCTGCTTGCTGATCTCGAAGAGATAGGCCTTCAGAATCTGGTCGGTGAGGATTACGAAGGTCGCGATGACCGACAACTGCACAATAATACGGATGGAAGGCGGAATGTTGTTGCGCAACAGGCTGACCACCAGCGAGGAGCAGGTGGTGACCGCGATCACGGCCAGGCACATTACGAAGGCCGTTTCCATCTTGGTCGTGACCGCCAGTGCCGAACAAATCCCCAGCACCTGAAGGGCAATCGGGTTGTTGTTAAACAGGGGGTCAAGAACTGTTTCGCGTTCTTTCTTTCCGAATTGCATGGTTACACGCTCCCGTTTTCACGAAATGACTTCAGATAGGGACCGAAGCCCTCTTCACCCATCCAGAACTTCAACATGTCGGTAACGCCACGGCTCGTGATGGTCGCGCCACTGAGTCCGTTCACGCTGTAAGGGTCGCTCTCAGGGGATTCGGCGGCACCCTTAATCACATGGATGGCCACATCCCAGTTTTCGTCATACACCTTCCGGTCGGGCCAGTAGCTCTTCCACGTGGGATTGTCTACTTCACCGCCCAGACCGGGGGTTTCTTTATGGTTGTAATAGGTAATCCCGCGAATGGTCGTGGTATCGGCGCTCAGGGCGAGAAAGCCATAGAGCGTACCCCACAGGCCCTTCCCGGAAATGGGCAGGACCAGCATGTCGACCTTGCCATCTTTTTCCACCTGATAAATCTTCACCTGCTCCGGAACTTCCGAAAGCTGGGCTTCGTTACCGGGCACCTTCATCAGGGTAGCATCTTCCTGGGCGAAGGCTTCAGGGTCCACGCCTTCGGCATAGGCGTCCGTGTTCAGGTCCACTACCTTGGGGGTAATGGTGGCGAAGAGTTCCTGCACCTTTTCGGGGGTCACACTGTCACCCGCCTTGATGATACGACAGGCCTGGAGCACGCTCTTTTGTTTATCCAGCTGCTGGTTGGTTTCCTGACGCTCTTTCAGCGCCACCGCTGCCACCGAAAGCAGAATGGAGCAGATGAGGCACAGCGTCAGAGAAAACAGATAGGTGTATTTGGTGCTAAACTGCTGCATGGCGTGCCATCCTTCTCTTGATGTTGGAGCGCTTGGCCATCCAATCGAGGAGTCCCGAGAACATGTTCATAAACAAGATGGCCAGCATCATGCCCTCTGGGAACGCGGGATTGACGACACGAATCAGAATGGCAAAGATACCAATGAGGAATCCGTAGATGAGGCGCCCCCGATCCGTGTAGGGCGCGGAGACCGGGTCGGTAGCCATGAAGACCAGGCCGAAGGCCCAGCCACCGAGCACCATCTGCCAGTGGAAGGGCATATTCATCAGTGCGTTGGTTTCGGAACCCACCGCGTTGAGACCCAGGGTCGTGAGATAGCTGCCGAGCAGCACACCCAGCATGACCCGCCAGGAGCCGATACCCGTCATAATCAGGATACCCGCACCGATAAGACAGGCCAGGACCGACGTCTCACCCATGGAACCGGGCACCTTACCCAGGAAGGCATCCAGCCAGGTAATATCCAGTCCCGTAAGGGCGCTCTTCCAGGCATCGGTCGCGCCGGGGTCGGTCACGCCGGCCACAGCACCCAGGGCTGTTGCACCACTGAAACCATCGACCTGATTGGAAGCGGTAACCGCCGTCCACACCTTGTCTCCCGATATCTGCGCGGGATAGGCGAAGAAGAGGAAGGCACGGGCGGTCAGGGCGGGGTTGAAAATATTCATCCCCGTGCCGCCGAAGATTTCCTTACCGATAATCACGCCGAAGGTAATACCCAGGGCCACCTGCCAGAGGGGAATGGTCGGCGGAAGAATCAGGGGAAACAACATACCCGTAACCAGGAAGCCTTCATTCACTTCGTGTTTGCGAATGATGGCAAAGAGCACCTCGATATGACCGCCCACCACAAAGGTGACAATCAAAATCGGGAGGTAATACAGGGCTCCGTGGAAAAGACAGGCGATGGGATTGGCCGGGTTGTACCCGATGCCGATGACATCAATGAGCCAGCCCCGAAGGCCTTCGGCCGACATGCCGTCGCCCAGTGCTGCGTTGGCCTGATAGCCCGTGTTGTACATGGCCACGAGAATGCAGGGGATCAGGGCAAAGACGACGGTAAACATCATCCGCTTCAGATCCAGGGCATCCCGCACGTGCGACGCGCCCTGGGTGACTTCACCCGGCGTGAACGTGGCCGTGTCGTGGGCCTCATAGATGGGATAGAGCCGCTCCAGCTTGCCACCTTTGTGGAAGAGGGGCTCAAACTTGTCGTGTATTTCGCGAAGGAATTTCATAGACGGACCGCTTTATCCTTCTTTTTCTATCGTGGTCAGGTTGCGACGGAGGAGGGGACCGTATTCATACTTGCTGGGGCAAACAAACGTGCACAAGGCAAGGTCTTCTTCATCCAGTTCCAGGCAGCCGAGCTCTTCGGCGCTCTCCAGATCATCCACCGCCAGCGAGCGAAGCAATTCCGTGGGGAGGATATCGAAGGGCGTGACCTTTTCGTAGCTGCCAATGGGCACCATGGCCCGGGCACCACCGTTGGTCGTGGTCGTCATGGCGAACTTTTTCTCAGGAATCAGGCTCGAAAGATAGGCGCTCACGACCGAGAACTTCTCAATACCCGGATCCAGCCAGCCCAGGAAGACGCGCTCGCGGTCTTCCTTCAGCACGCTCACCTGATTATGATAGCGACCGAGATAGCCGTGCACTTCGCCCATGGCCTTCCGGCCGGACAAAACCGAACCAGAAATAACCCGAATCTCACCGTCGGCCACTTCGCCGTCTGTAAGTTCATCGAGCGACATGCCCTGACGCACCTTGAGGAGACGGGGTTGATGGACCGCCGGTCCCGCGAAGGAGATAACCCGCTCGGAATCCAGCGTGCCCGTGCGGAAGAGCTGCCCTATGGCCAGCACATCCTGGATTCCCACATACCAGCAGGTCCGATGATGACCGACGGGGGCGAGGGTGTGAATGTGGTAACCGGGGTTACCCGCCGGGTGGGGCCCTTGAAACTCTTCGATGAAGGCTTCGGCATTGCCGGTGGGGTGTACCTGGCTCTTCGGCGACTTGCAGAAATGCACGTTGCCGTCGGTCAGGGCCCGAATCGCAGCAATACCCGCATCCAGGTCGACTTGACGATCTCCCACAACCACATCGATATCGGCCGCCAGCGGATTGGTATCCATGGCCGTAATAAAGATGGCAAAGGGGGAGGAATCCAGTGCGGGCACCTTGCTGAAGGGCCGGGTGCGGAAAGCGGTCCAAAGTCCCGACTCCACCAGCAGGGCCTGAACACCGCCGCGATCGTAACTGGATATATCCTGGCCGCTGTAGGCCCCAAAATCGACCGCCGCATCGGGGTCGTTTTGGTCCAGTTCAATCACAATGGTCTGAAACGCGCGGCGTTCGCCACGATTCAGCGCCACAATGGTGCCGGCTCCGGGCGCGGTGTAGCGCACTCCGGGGGTCTTTTTGTCTTCAAAAAGACATTGCCCGCGTTTAACCGTGTCCCCGACCTGCACCTGGAAGGCCGGTTTCATGCCGATGTAGTCATCGGCCACGATTGCAATGCGTTTGGGGGAAGGTCCGGATCCAATTGCCTGCTCCGGCGCACCGGTGATAGGCAGATCCAGCCCCTTCGTTGATACATGTAAGGCCATACGTCGTTCCCGTTGTGGGTCTGTATCAATCTCGAACGAACAGACTAGCGTAAAGAGAGAATCGGCACCGTCGGAAAGGCAGATAGCACGGTCCCAACACGATGCAAAACAGCCTGATTATGACACAGCCTGCCCGGAGCAA
Source organism: Candidatus Hydrogenedentota bacterium (assembly GCA_030432675.1). Taxonomy (GTDB): domain Bacteria; phylum Hydrogenedentota; class Hydrogenedentia; order Hydrogenedentales; family JAEUWI01; genus JAEUWI01. The sequence continues at coordinate 7,622 of JAUIMA010000235.1, forward strand.
ACAAGCCAATTTGGGGAAAACTGTTACGGATTTCTGGTATTTCCAGTAAGACCGATCGGTGTAAACAGGGCTACAGGAGGCCGGGGCCGCCTTACGTGGCAACAAAATAGCCGGTGAACACCGTGCACAAGACCTGCTGTGCCGCCCACAGCCCCGGGAATCGCCACTCAGATTTCGAGTGATTCGCGCATGAAATCCATAAACATCCAGCAATCCGGGGGCTCCATGCCGCCCAGGAGGGCGTAGCCGTTCAAAGCTCCCAAGGCGGGCACCCCCCATTTCCCCCCGCTGAACACAGGCGGCGCTTCCACTTCCCCCCACGCGGAGCCGTCTTCCACCGACCGGAGATAAATTCGTCGCGTCGCGCTCGCCACCATAAACATGGCCCCCGACATCGGGGGAAGCACTAGCACGTCGGCGGCGGGCTCACTTCCCGTCTGGGCCATGAGAGCCCTGCCGTCCTCCCCGGTTTTTCCACCCAACTCCGAGAAATACCATTCCACCAACAGGGGCAACGACTCGCCGGACGTATCGAGCTCCGCCAGGAGCATCGGATATATCTCTACTCCAATACCTGCGCCCATCCAATCGGGGTCATAGACCTCCCCCGCCCGACGCAGGGCCCGCTCATGGAGTATCCGGCCCAAAACCTGATGGGTTGTTTCCAGCATGGTGCGCCGCTCTTCCGCCGTACCATGAACGGCCGCATGCAGCAGGGTGGCAAATCGGGGATCTTGTAGTAAGTATCGTTGGACATCTTCGACAAGAGGCCCCCGTGATTGAAGGCGCGCGAACGCGTCCGCTGGCATCAGCGTGTGGGCCTTTCGGAGAAGCGTTTCGACCGTTTCTGACTCCAGCTCCTCGAGAAGGGCAGCCCGTTCTTCGGGGTACCGCGCTATCGCCTCCAGCACGGCCCGCTCCATGTCATTCTTCGGTGCTGGCCGTGGTGGGGGAACGGGGGGCGACTCCAGCACCAGCCAGGGTTCCGGACCCGATTCCGGTCTGTCTATCTGTTTCGCTTCGGGCGCACGACGTCCTGACTCTCCTGAGTGAGGCGGCGATGGGTGGGGAGTCACTTCGGGCGCCACGGGTTGCCGCCCGGGCGACACTGCCCACTCGGAAGACCGCGACAGATAGTACCCCCCTGCCGCGAGTACGCTGGCTATGATTAGCAGGCCCGCTATGATTCGACCCATAAATCCTGGTCCCTTACCCTGTGGCTATTCGAGCACGTCTTCCTTCACCACCGCTCCCGGAAGGGTCATGGTGTGGGGCCACATCTTCCGTCCCGGGTAAATGGAGGTGTTAATACCCGTGTGCACGCCGTCGGCAATAATGGCACCCAGTTTACGCCGACCCGTATCGACGAGCTCTTCCTTAATCTGGCTGCGGTGATTTTTTCCGTCGTGCCGGAAATTGGCCGTGATGGTGCCACAGCCCAGATTGGCCTTTTCGCCAATGACGCTGTCGCCCACGTAGCTCAGATGGGGCACGGCGGACCCGGCCATGAGTATACTATTCTTTACCTCACTCCCCTGCCCCACCTTGGCACCGTTACCGAGCACGGTCCCCGGCCGGAGGTAGCAGTTGGGACCCACGGTGCAGCCTTCGCCGATCATGACGGGCCCTTCGATATAGACGCCGGGACGAATCACGGAACCTTCTCCCACATAGAGGGGACCCTTAACCTCCGCCTTGTCACTGACTTCACCGTGGATTTCACTCGTCATGTGGTTGTCGAGCATATAGGCGTTGGCGTCGAGGAGGTGCCAGGGATAGCCAATGGGAAGCCAGTACCCTTCGGCAGTGACCACCTTAAAGCTGCCCTGTTCGGCCAGGGTCTGGATAGCGGACGTAATTTCAATTTCACCCCGCTCCGAAAGGGGTGTGTGG
>JAUIMA010000710.1 GCA_030432675.1 Candidatus Hydrogenedentota bacterium
CAGTTTCTGCGCGGTTCCCTTCCCGCCAGTGTAGAGATTGGGTTAGAAATCCTCCAATCGCAGCTCGTAGTCAAGGGCGACATCACCCAGCTACATCAGGTCATCACCAATCTTTGCACCAATGCCTACCATGCCATCGGGTCGGCTGGCGGTACCGTAACAATCGAAGTCAATCAGGTGTCGCTTACGGAGGACTCTATGGTACTCTCCGGAACGTTGGCCGCCGGTGACTATGTGGTCATACAGGTCTCCGATACGGGCGCAGGAATCCCTCCGGATCAACTGGAGCGCGTTTTCGACCCCTTCTATACCACCAAAGAAGTCGGCGAAGGCACCGGATTGGGCCTCTCCATTGTCCATGGGGTAGTACATCGTATGGGCGGGGCTATCGACATTGCCTCCACGTTGGAACAAGGAACTAACGTTTCTGTTTACCTGCCCGCTACTGACCAGAAGGTAACCGCCACCGCTTCGGAAGTGGCGGATGTCCCGCCAGAACGCGCTGAGAACACGTTCCGGGTCTTGCTGGTAGACGACGAAACGGCCATTACCGATATGCTCACCCGAACGCTCGGCAAGCAAGGGTGCGCGGTCACCGCCTACAATGACCCCCTCGAGGCTATAGACACGCTGACTGAGCACCGAAAACGGGGAGATGCCTTTGACGTTGCCATTTGTGATTTGACCATGCCCGCCATGAACGGTATCGAACTGTCCTCCCACATTGCTTCTCTCTACCCGGGTCTCCCGATCATACTGGCGACGGGCATGCTCGACGAGGCGCAAATTGATCACCTCCATCCCGAGCATATCGTGGAAGTCTTGCGTAAACCGTTCAGTGTTCGCAGTCTCATCAAGACAATCGGGCGCCACGTCGCTGCCGCTTCTTGCAGTAGGGCGCAGACGCCAGACACATCACGGTGACGCCTCCACGCCCTGTGCGCCACGGCGCGCGCAGGGTGATCATTTGATCCGTGAAGCCCCTTGATGCCGCTTTCCCGGGGTTACTTGCCCTCTTCCAACTTCGATTGAAAACTAATCGCCAGCCCGTTGGGTGCCGTGGTGAAAAAGATGCGTTCTCCATGGGCATCCATGGGGCCGGAGACCTCCACACCATTGGCCCGGGCGTGCTCGGCCATGGCCTCGGCATCGTCCACAATGATCTGGAGCATAACGCCGGCGGCCATGCCCTCCGACTCGCCCCAGAACTCGAGCCAGCTATCGCCCGCCGTGAAAATCGCTCCCTCGAAGGCCTCGGCGTCCGTACCTTCCAGATTCATTCGGGGCAAGCCGAGCCCCGTCCCGAAAAACTCAACGAGAGGGGCGACCTCCCTCGAAACCGAACAGTAGCGAATACCCAAGACTTTCATTCGTCCGTCCTCCTGTGGGCGCTGCGATGACTATCTGCCTCCAGCATAGGGAGAAGCTGGGGTAAATACAACGTCGTTGCGTCCTCCCCCACAAACAGGCACTTGGCTGTGTAAAAATCCACTGTAGAGAATTCGCGCTTTGATGGAATTTGATGGATTCGCCGACAGGGTGCTACCATGCGGCAACGCGGTGCTTACCCAATTTACGTAATGCGTATCCCCTTCGGAGATGCGGCCGCGGCAAACCTATTGCCGTGAGAGGTTTATAACATGCTTGGTTGGAATAAGAAAAAGGCCGATGCAAAGAAGGTGGCCCAAGCCGCCCCTAACCCAGCGCCCGCATCGACACCTACCCCGCCGCCCCAGGGGGATCGCAGGCAGGCAGCGCCCGCCC
>JAUIMA010000236.1 GCA_030432675.1 Candidatus Hydrogenedentota bacterium
CGGCGGGGAGGTAGACGGGGCGAAAGTTGGCGAAGGTGTTGTAGCGCCGACGAAGGGGGAGGAGGGCGCCGCGCTCGGGCTGCTCGTCCACGGGGATTTTTTTGGACTCTTCAAAGCTGAGCCCGATGGGTCCCTTGAGGATGGCGTCGGCCTTGTCGCAGATGGCCTTGGTCTCTTCGGGGAAGGCCTGGCCGTGCTTGAAGTAGGCGGCCCCGCCGAAGTCGGCTTTCATGATGTCGAATTTGACGTCGCTGATGGCTTCGACGGCTTCAAGCACCTTGACCGCTTCCACGGCGAGTTCCGGGCCAATGCCGTCGCCTTCCAGCAACGCGATAGAAAAGGATTTGCTCATTGTTACAGACTTTCCATGCGGTATACGTTTCGTGCACTAAAAACAAGCGGAACGGGATGGTCCCCTGGGGTGATCCATCCCGTCCGTAAATTCTGTGGTACTTCCACCGCGTGGGGGATTATTCCCAGCGGGGGCGGAGGCTCTCGAGGTAGCCGACGGGTTTTTCGTCGGCCTCGGGCACTTCGAGTTCGATATTGAGGGTGTCGAGCAGGGTACCTTCGGCGAGCTGCAATTCCACCAGCGCTTTTTCATATTCGATGTTGGAGATGAGCTCCTGCACCTGGGCGGCGGTGAGATCCTGTTGGATCTGGAGGACCTGCCAGCTCGTGGTGACGCCCAATTGGAGGCGCTTTTCTTCGGCGGCCACGTTAGCAATCTGGAGGCGCGTCGCCTGTTTGTTGCTCTGAACGAGGATGGCGTTGGAGGCGACCTTGGAAGCGGCGAGGTGTACGCTCAGCATGAGTTGCTGGCGGGCCTGTTCCAGGCTCAACTCGGCCTGCCGCTGGGTGAGGCGGGCCCGGTTGTGGGCGCCCCGTGCGGCCCGATTAAAGAGGGGGATAGAGCCCTGGATGCCATAGGTGTAGGCGTAATCCTGACGCTCATAGATGCCGTCCAGCGTTTCGCGGAGTTTATGATCGCGGCCGCCCGACGTGTAGTTATAGATGAGATCCAACTGGGGGAGCATCTCTTTTTTCGTGCGGTATGCTTCCAGGGCGGCGTTGTCGATTTCAATCTGGCGAATCAAGACCTCGGGCCTATTTTCCAGGGCTTCATCGATACTCGCCATCACCCGGTTCTCATAGGCGTTGGGGTCAAATTCGTCGGGGTCTCGGGGGTTAGGCCGATCGATAGGGACGACCAACGCTTTAGAGAAGAGGTCGCCATCACGCAGGTTCAGGAGGTTTTTGAGGAAGTTGCTCGCGTCGGTAATATTTTGCCGGGCGCTGATGAATTCGCTCTGGCGCGTGGCCACACCGGCCTTGGCCTGGAGCACTTCAATATCGGCGGCCGTACCGATTTCACGGCGTTTCTCGTTGACCTTCAAGAGGCGCTCGGCGTTGTCCAACGATTCGGCGCGCACCTTGAGGTTTTCCATGGCGCCGACCAGATCCCAATAGGCCTTGATGACATCGGCGACGGTGTTGAGCACGGTGAGCCGCAATTGGGCTTCGGAAGCGATGCGGGTGTTGTTGGCGATGGAAATCCGTACTTTGTTGTACTTGGTGCCAAAGCCCCGGAGGATAGGCTGGGTCAGTTGGAGGCTGAGCGTGCCGCTGTGTTCCTCGATAAAATTACTGAAGGTCGACTCAGACTTTTCCATGTTCCACGAGAGGGCATATTGGGTGCCCAGGTGGAGTTTGCCGGCCAGGGTGGCGTTGGTGGTGGTGGTGAAGGATTCCACACTGGAAACGCCACCGAAGGCCACGACCTGTTGGCTCTGGGATTGGTTGGAGCGGGTGTAATTGCCCGAGCCCTGGAGCACCGGGTCAAATTCGCCCTTCGCCGAGAAGATATCCTGATCCGATTTGAGGGGCTCGAAGCCCGTCACCTGAATGTCCAGGTTGTCGGAGAGCGCAATGAGGATGCACTCCTGCAGGGAGAGATTAAATTGCTCCTCGTTCAGCGCCCCGCCCAGACGTTCCCGGAGGGGATCCAGATCGATGAGATCGATGCTGATTTCCTCGCGGATATCAATGGCGGCCCCGTCACCGAGTTCATCACCATAACGGAGGGTCAGTTCATTCGGGGGGGTCGGCTGAAAGTCCGCAGGGGGAGGCGCGACGGCGTCGGTGACCGCATCCACCGCATCTTCCGTAACCACATCCCCTTCGCTGCCGTCCTGGGCCATCGTCGCGCTGGCCAACAGGATACCCAAGGTGCACAAGCTTTTTCGCAGCATTCAATTCTCCATCAACAGGTCATGAAACGCCTGGGTGACCTGCCGGGTTAGACGGGAACAGCACAATTCCTTCCCACTACCTGTACCGTGTGTACAGCGCCCCGCCCTGTTACAGGCTGGAGACGGTTTTGACTGTGCAGGCCAAAGTCTACTGATTCCCCCGCGATGGAGTCAACACGTGCCGCGGGTGAGGGCCTTATTCGCCCTTGAGGTTATTCAGATCCACACCGGCTTGCTGCAGGGCCTGCTCTTCAAACTGCTGCACGCGCATGACAAAGACCTGCTCCAACTCGGCGCGGGTCTGGGTCAGCATGGCGCTTTCCTCCTCGGTGAGGTTGCCCTGGGTTTTCTCATCGAGAATCGTGAGGGCATCGAGGGTGTAGCGGGCCGCATCCAGATTGACCATGACCTGCCCATTGTCGGGATCGGCAACCAATCCCAGGGCAAACATGATCTGGGTGGCCAGGCTACCGATGAGCGCCGTAAAGGATGCGCCCTCTTCCACACCTTCCGCTTCCTCCTGGGGGAGTGGGGCTTCGGGTGCGGCGGCCGGTGCTTCTTCTTCCGGCGCCTGGGTTGCCATTTCCTTCTCGCGCTGGACCTGGGCCTTCCAACCCTCGTCGATGATGATTTTTGGCTCTTCTTCGCTCATGCGTTGGATGACTCCCATGATCCGTTGCTATAAAGGACTGCGCCCGGCCCCGAAATGTTTCGAGGCCGGGTGTCTGAAGACTTTAAGCTATAGAAGGAACAAGACCTTATTTCTTGGTCTTGTGGCGATTATTGCGACGTTTCTTCTTGCGCTTATGCTTATTGATTTTCGCCTTACGGGCTTTACGTCCACCAGCCACTGCATTACCTCCTGAAGCGTTGCTTGCTTTTTAATATGATTCCCGAAGGGGGGCCTCTAAATGAGCCACTGATCGTCGGGTTGGCTATACGAAATTAATTCACTGTCCTCAAAATAGAGGCCAATTTCACGGACCGCCGTGTCGACGGCGTCCGAAGCATGGATAAGGTTGTTCTGCATACTCAGACCGAAGTCACCACGAATGGTGCCCACATCGGCCTTGGCGCAATTGGTGGCGCCGTTCATCTTCCGCACCTGGGCAACCGCGTCGGGGCCTTCCCACACCATCTGGACGGTGGGGCCGGAAGTGATGAAGGACACGAGATCGCCGAAGAAGGGCTTATCGGCGTGTTCTTCATAATGTTTCTTGGCGATGGTGTCGCTCAGGATCTGAATTTTGAGACCCACCAGTTTCAGCCCGCGCTGTTCAAAGCGACGGATGCATTCACCGACCAGACGACGGCCTACGCCATCGGGCTTCACCATTACAAAAGTACGTTCGCTCACAGTACGAGACTTTCCATCGGGTTGTAAGTCCATCAGCGTTACCGCAGCGGTAGCCGATGAGAGAGAATACAAGACGCCTTCTGCCCGAAAAACTATTTTCACGACAGAGGACGTTTAGTTTAGCAAAGGAAGACGGTCCCGTGCAACCGATTGCCCCCATTCATTTTGGCCGTGGTGCCACGGACAGCTGCTCAGGGGCTGAACGTCGACTCGATTCGGTGGGGATCCGAGTGAAGTTCACCGTCCAGACAGCGGTAAAGGGCTTGGGCCTCCAGGGCATAGGTGCCTTCGGCCCATTCGGGAACCGAGAGTGTGTAGGTCAGCGTCGCGGGGAACTCCGGTGCCGTAATCCAGACGAAGGTAAGCTGATCGCTGCTTTCCGCCTTGGGGACAATGGCCGGTTTGTCGCCCTCGGTGAGGGCCACAAATTGCCAGGCGACCGGGAGTTTCACCTGGAGCGCCAGGGCGGTGACGGGCTCGCTTCCCCGGTAGTCCATCGTAAACGAGGCGGTATTGGCCTCGCCGGGCCGATAGGGGTTGGGCAGGGTCTGGGTTACGATGAAGGGGCCGTCCTTCGAGGGGGGCGGCGTTTCCATGCTTTTCTGGGGGGCCGGGAGCGTCTCCGGCGCAGGGACTGGTTGGCGGCATCCCGCGAAGGCAAGGAGGAAAAGGGCAACGAGTGGGGCAATGGGGGCGAGCGGGCGTAACATAATTAAAGGGACTCCGTGGTACGTCGATCTGTAATCCAGAATCGCTCCTACGGTATCATGGGGCATGGCCCACTTGCACCGTTTTTACCATCCCCATACCCTTCCCGACAGCGGCGACATCACCCTTTCCCGCGACGAGTCCCACCATGCCATGCGCGTCGTTCGTGCGCGGCAGGGCGATGACGTGGCCCTGTTTGATGGCCGCGGAACGGTGGCGCAGGGCACGATTTCGGCCCTGAACCGCAACGAAGTCGTGGTTGCTGTAACTGCTGCCCACTCCGTGGAGCGACCCGCACCGGCGTTGACACTCGCCCAGGCCTGGCTTCATCGCGACAAAATAGTGGACGAGATCGTGCGGCAGGGCACGGTGCTGGGTGTGGCCGAGTTCCTGTTTTTTCGCGGGGCCCATTCCGAGAAGAAACCCCGCCTCGCGGACAAGTGGGAGCGTATCGCGATCGAAGCCTGTAAACAGTGCGGGCGGTCCTGGCTTCCACGATTCACGGTCCTTGAAAGCCTGTCGGAGGTGGTGGCCCAGGCGGAAGGCCAATGTCTTGTGGTGGCCCGGATGGAAGGGCCCCACGTGCCCCTTGCCCAAACGGCCACCGGATCGCCCGTCACCTATGTGGTGGGCCCCGAGGGAGACTTCAGCGAAGGGGAGCTCGTTGCCTTGGAAGGCGCGGGTGCCCTGCCGGTTTCGTTGGGTGACTGCACCTATCGGGCAGAAATGGCGGCCCAGGTGGGGGTGACCTTGATCCAGCATCATCTCGGTTTCGTGGGGCCGAAATAGACCGCCTCGAGGTCGTTTGCAATCCGTACCTTACCCTGCTACGCTGTGGCGGTTTACCACATCAGGGAGGGACTAGCGTGGAATCCGAATCGACACCCCAGGAAGCATTGCCAGAATTTTCGCCCCCACCGGCGTACGCCCTGGAGCCCGAGCTCCTCGAAGCGGCACCCCGCCAGATCCCAGGCTTCGTCTACGACAGCGCCTACGTCAAAAAGGCGAAACAGATTCAGCGTGGCTTGCTCATCGCGGCCGTCGTCTGTATGGGGCTCCAATTCGTCCCCTTCATCAAAGACCTTTCATTCTATATCCTGCCGCTGGGCTATGTAGGGTGGCTCGGGGTCGCGCTCATTCTCTTCTACCTGGGTGCCGTGGTCTCCCTCACCCGGGGGAGTGGGCCCATGAAATACTTTACCCACGGGCAGCCCGTCGTGGTGCAGATTCTGGAGTTGGTGAAGCAGCCCACGGTCATCATGAACGGTTCGGAAACCCACTTTGCCTTTGTGGCCGTGGTGCAAATGGTTCATCCCGAGACCGGCGAGCGGGTGGTGGAGTCCGTCTCGTCCGATAACTTCGCCTCCGATACCAAGGCCCGCTACCACACCAGTCTCCAGGTGGGCGACTATGTCACGGCCCTCTATCTGCCGGAGAACAAGAGTGAACCGCTCAAGATTTACGGGTTCCTGGGCTTCAATCCCGAAGTGAATTATCTCCAGCTGGAAGAGAAAAACAGCGCCTTCACCGACATGGTCACCATCGTCGTCGTGGCCCTCTTTTTCGGTGGATTATTCATGGCGCTCTACTCCATGGAGCGCTATGAGACCCTGGACTTCCCCATCAATGCCCTCACCATTTCGGTGGTGGGCCTGGGCGCGCTCGCGGGTTTGGGCTGCCTGATCGGGGGCTATCTGTATCAACGAAAGCAGCAGCGCGACCAGGCAGCGCGTAATGAAGCGGCCCTGGCATCAGGCGGGGTCATGGAGTTGGAGCGTCCCCCGGAAAAAGGGTTTGGGAAGCTTCAGCAGATCTTTATTACCCTGGCCCTTATCGCTGGCGCCCCCCTCATGGGAGGGCTGCTCTCTGGCACGGCATTGTTATTTCTGAACGGGTTTCTGGATACCTCCGAACCCCGTCAGGTTCCCGTGACATTGGGGGAGCGCTTTACCGAAACCCAGTCGCTCATATTTCGTCAGTACAAAGTGGAATACACCCTCGAGGGAGAGACAGAAGAACGGGACCTCTCCACCTCGCCCCTGGGCCTGTTCATGCTAATGGAGGGCAATGAAGGGGTGGCACTGGTGAAGGAAGGGGCCATGGGCTGGCCCTGGGTTGCTACGATCCTGCCTGCGGGCGGTTTGGTCTCATTCCCCGAAGAAGGCACACCGGCCGAGTCCTCCGAGTCAGACACGACATAAGCGTGGCAGAGCACCGACGCGTCGGCATTCTATGGAGCGCCACCGGCCCGGTGGCAAGGCGCTACCCTCACACTTCGCGTGCGACCCGGTCCTACTCGGCCACGTCGGCTTCCACTACTTCCGGCTCCGCGGGAGCAACTGCCTCCTCCTCGAAGGCCTCACCGGCCCACGGTCCGCCCATCACATACTCCAATTGTGCCGAAGCCCGTTGCCAATCCCGCAGGGCCTGAATGTGCTGCAATTCAAAGCTCAGTAAGGTGCGGATGCTATCGAGCACATCGATGAACGTGCCTTGTGCGAGCCCACTCGCATAGGCGCTTTGAAGACTCTCATAGCGATCTTTAGCCCGGGGTACGAGGGACGTCTCCAGCAGGACCCGCTGTCGTTTCGCATCACTGATCTGAAAGAGATAGCGACGGGCCTCTCGCTCCAGTTGGAGTGCCAGGTCCTGGCGCTCGCTGGCATAGCGCGCCCCTTCGAGGCGGGCTTCTTCCACACCCGCCAGGATTTTCTTGCGGTAGATCGGTACGTTCACCGACACCGACACCATGAGATTATCTTCTCCATCACCCCGACGGGAGATGGGCTCCCGGCTGTTGGCCACCGCGTAGCCGTCAATGGCGGAGGTAATGGGGTCAAAAGGGATGTTGCCCGCGGCGGTCTGCAACAGACGTCGTCCGCCCTGTAGCGACGCCGGAAAGGGGCGGTCTGGTCGTATCTTGCGTGGTTGGCTGACCGACACATAATCGAGGCCCACGGTAATGTCGGGGCGTCCTTTCTTTTGTGCCAGGATTTCCGCATGTTCCTGGCTGGTCTCCATGGCTTCCAGGGCCTGGAGTCGGGGATTGTTCTTATGGACCCACGCCATCACCAGCGGCGGAGCTGGGGGTGCAATGGGGATGAGGGATGCCTCGGGCCAAGGGCGCTCCTCCCCAGTGGGAACGCCCAGCAGGGCGTTGAGCTCGGCCGCAATGACGGGACGCTCTTCTGCGAGTCGGCGAAGGCGATCCTGCAACTGCTCCTCCTCGATTTCAATTTGCAACACGGCGCTCTTTTCGCCCATGCCGAGGGCATAGCGGCCCCGAATGACTTCGCCGATGTAGGCCAGGATATCTAATTGGGACTGGGTGACCAATTCTTCGGCCTGTAAAAAGGCATAGTCGAAGTAGGCCGCTTTTACCGCCGTGACTACCCCATTCCGCTGGTCGTTCAACTGGGCCTCGGCCGCATCCGCGAGAGAAGCCGCCCGAGCCGCCCGTTCACTGCGCGTACCATACCAGGGAAATTTCTGCGACAAACCCACTTTGGTGCGTAGCGAAGTAGAGTAGAGGTAGCTTCCCAGGGAAAACATCGGGTCGTCGAGTCCCCGTGCCTGGGGGATGCGCTGGAGGGCCGCCAGCCAGGCCTGGTGTTTCGCTTCGATGGCGGGGTTTTGCGCGAGGGCCTGCTGGATATACCCGTGAAGTTCCGCACCGTCGCTTTCATAGCCGGGCAAAGGGTTGGCCAGGGCAGACAGGGTAATGACGATAGATACGAGACTCGACATAGGGCTCTCCTGTGGGGGTGTCAGCGGTACGCCCCGGTTTCATCCCCATCATAACGATGCGGCCACCCAGAACCCAACCGGGGAGTAGCTTAGACCGTTTGGCTCAACATGGCGACTTCCTGGCGATAATATTCCAGCGCTTCCATGTTGTCTTCGCCCACACCCGAGGCATCGGTCGGATTTACCACCAGGCGGCGGGCACCAAAGCGGACGCAGCGGGCACCATCTTCGGCGGTGAGGCGGCCATCTACATCGATCTCAATCGCATACTCGTTGTATTGAATATTCTCGTGAAGAATACGGACCCGCTCAAAGGAGCCCCGGGGCATGGCCACGGCAGGGCGGATGGGATCACTTCCCAACAGGACCAATCGGTCGATGAGGGGTAGACAATAATTGACCTTCGTCAGCGCCGTCGTCGGTAAGACGGCGAGTCCGGCCTGTTTGCCGCTGTCTTTGATAAGGGAGAGTGCCCGGTGTACATGTACACAGGCCTCCACGTGGAGGGAGACGGTATCCACCGGCGTCTTCAACAAGGCGGGCAACATGCGTTCGGGCTGCTCAATCAACAGATGGGCATGACACGGCAGGTCGGTAACTTCCTTTACGGCCCCAATCATCGCCGCAGAAAAGCCAAACTGGGGAATGAAGCGTCCGTCGGCCATATCGAAATGCAGCTCATCGATGCCTTGCGACTCCAAATGGCGGACGCATTCGGCGAGGTTCGCAAGGTCTACGGTTTTCATATCGGCGGCACATAAGAAACTGGCCAAGGCGGAGACTCCTTCAGCGATAGCTAGGGGGGATTGCATACCCTGCAGTCGGGTGTGTTCATTGCCGTGATTATACGCACGGCGTGGCGGCTCAGACAACGGTGCAACGTTGTGAAGCCCCCGGGCCGGTCGTGTATAGTGCGAAGCCGAAATCAACACACAGGAGACGATTGTTATGAAGTTACGCGCGGCGGGATTGGGATTCCTTCTATCCATAGGTCTTTTGACAGGCTGTGGCACCACCTCCACCAGTGCCCCCGAAGTCCTGAGCGGCGAAGTGCGTGTAGCCGATTTGTTCACCGACCATATGGTGCTGCAGCGCGATATGGAAGTGCCCGTGTGGGGTTGGTCGGCGCCGAGTGCGCGCATTACCGTGGCCGTGAATGGGCAGACCGTCACCACCAAGGCCAATCGCGACACGTTTGTCGCCTCTGTCAAACGCTTCCTAAAAACATGGAAGTTCTATGATGGTGTTGATATTGACTGGGAGTTTCCTGGCGGTGGCGGCGCGGCTGCTAATTTAGGCGATCCACAGAATGATGGTCCTGCTTACGTTGCTCTGATGC
>JAUIMA010000237.1 GCA_030432675.1 Candidatus Hydrogenedentota bacterium
GGATGGGGGAGGGGGACAGCCCCGACTCGTGGGTGGGTGTGGGTGATTGATGTCGCTGGGTTGGCCACGTCGTGATTCGGGCTACGGTTCCAACGTGACGTCGGTGCAGTCCCCGTAGTGTTTTTCGTGCCACCCGATCGTGCCCCGCACGTTCGGGTGCTTGGAGGGGCAGGGTTGGTGCTTCAAGAGAGGTCTTGGGGCCGTGCCCTTTTGTGCCTGGTTTGTTTATTCCGAGGGGCCTGTGGTTTCCCCGACGTCATGGCACCCGTAAGGCCGTTCGTCCCTCACGTCCGTAAGGGTGGCACCCTTACCGTTTTTGTGGGGAAGGAATGTCGCATGCGATTGGGCGGCCCCGACTATCCTATGGAGCGCCAGCGGCCCGCTGGCATAGACTCATCCGAGTGGCTTTGTTGCTGCCGGGGGAGGGGGACAGCCCCGACGGTCTTCGTTGCGATTCGTGCTCGGCGTGTGTCTCGTCCGCCCCCGCGTTTTCGTTGCGGCGACGTGGTTTCCTGCGTCGGTGCAGTCCCCGGGGCAGCCCCCTCAGTTCTCCGTGGCCTTACGATCAATCTCGTGTTTCTTCAGGCGGTATTGGAGGGTCTTGTAGCTCAGTCCCAGCAATTCGGCGGCCTCTTTGATGCGGCCGCCGCTGCGGTCCAGCGCCTGACGAATGAGATCCTGCTCCAATTCCTCCAGAGAAAGTCCGCCGGGGGGAAGGCCCACGTCGGCAGACAGCTCGGGCCGTTCGTGGAATTTTTCCGGCAAGTCTTTGGCTGTCACCCGGTTGTCGTTGGCGAGGATAAAGAGCTGCTCGAGGGTATGCTCCAATTCGCGCACGTTTCCTGGCCAGCGGTAGCGCCGGAAGGCATCCAGTACTTCGGGACCGACTTGGGGGGGCTCGATACCGATTTTCTTGCTGAGCTTCGCCTGAAAATGTTTTACCAGGTGGGGCAGGTCTTCGATGCGTTCCCGAAGGGGCGGCAAATGGACGGGTAAGACTTCCAGGCGGAAATAAAGGTCTTCCCGAAACTCGCCCCGGTCTACCCGTTCGCGGAGGTCGCGGTTGGTGGCCGCAATGACGCGCACGTCTACCTGACGGGTCTTACTGCTGCCCACGCGCTCCACGACGCCATCCTGCAGGACGCGAAGTAGTTTCGCCTGGGACTCCAGCTGCATATCGCCGATTTCATCGAGGAAGAGGGTGCCTGTGTTGGCGTCTTCGAACTTTCCGGGGCGGCTCGTGTCGGCACCGGTGAAGGCCCCTTTCTCATGGCCGAAGAGTTCCGATTCCACGAGGTTGTCGGGAATGGCGGCGCAGTTGACGACCACGAAAGGTTTCTTCTGTCGGTTGCCTTCGAAGTGGATGTGGCGGGCGATGAGTTCTTTGCCCGTACCCGACTCGCCGAGTATGAGCACCGTGCTGTTAACCCGTGCGGCCCGGCTGGCGCGCTCAAAGACGGCCTGCATGGCCGTGCTTTCTCCGATGATGTTGCCGAGGGAGAGGGTGTTGCCCACCATGGCGCGGAGCTGTCGGTTTTCCTTGCGCAGGCTGGTGCGCTCCACCGCCCGGTCGATAACGAGGAGGAGCTCATCCTTATCGAAGGGTTTCTCCAGATAGTCGATGGCCCCTTCCTTCATGGCGGTCACGGCGGTGCGGATGGTGGCATGGGCCGTCATGACGACCACTTCCACTTCCGGACGAAGGCGCTTGGCACGCCGCAAGAGTTCGAGACCGTCCATACCGGGCATCCGCATGTCGGTGAGCAGCAGGTCAAAACCCTGATCCTTCAGAATCTCTAACGTCGTCTCGGCCGAGTCACTGGTGGTTACATCATAGCCCGACTGGGTCAGGATATCGTTGATGATTTCCCGTTGTACCTGATCGTCTTCCGTGATGAGAATAGACTGTCCCATGATTACTCCGCTACCGTATGATTTTTTGTTTGAGGGGTATGGATATCAGCACCCGACAGCCCCGCCCATCCGAACTGGCTAGTTCGATGGTGCCACCATGCTCTTCAATGATGCCGCGCGTAATCGACAGGCCGAGTCCTGTGCCTCCGGGCTTGGTGGTGTAGTAGGGGTCAAAGACTTGCTCCGCTACAGACTCAGGAAGCCCGGGCCCATCGTCTTCGATGTCAACACGACACACCCCCTTCTTAACCACCGAACTGATGCGCACGTGACCGCCTGTATCGCAGGCTTCGAGTGCATTTAATAACACGTTTAAGATTGCACGGGTCCACTGCTTGGCATCGAGCAAGAGCATGGTTTCACCGGCGTTTAATTCCGCGATGAGAGAGACGCCGCGCTCTTCGGCATCTTTCTGAAAGAGTCGGACGCATTCGGTGAGCAATTCATCAATCTGATTGGGCTCAGGCGCGAGTTCGCGCTCCTTGGCGAGGGAGAGGAAACCGGATACGATGTCTTCCAACCGGTCCACTTCCTTGCGGATAATGGTAAGGGGTTTCACCGTCTGCTCATTGGCTTCCCCAGGCAAGGAATCGATGGCATGACTGGAGAGGAGCTTGATGGCGTTGAGGGGGTTGCGCACGTCATGGGCGACCCCGGCGGCCAGGTTGCCCAGGGCCGAGAGCCGCTGAGCCTGACGTAGTTTCGTTTCCACGACTTCTTTTTCTCGCAGTGCCATGACCATGTCATTGAATTTGCTCTCGAGCAGTTTGACTTCCCCCGAGGAGCTGGCCACGTGCACCGTCTCCAGATTGCCCTCCGTCACCGCCGCGCAGGCATCGGAAAGGTCCATGAGTGGCCGTAAAATTTTTTGGATGTAATAGACCATGATCCACAACGTGATAATAAAGACCAAGGTCACCATGATGATGTAGCGGTTCTTAAAGGCCTGAAGAATTTCGGTGGAGGCCATGGTGTTGAAACGCACGGTCATAATAACGTCGAGACGGTCCAGCGGGATCGTGATGTTGCGCCGCACCGTGCCATCCGGGCGCCACTCCATGGAATACTCTATCTCAGGGGAAAGTTCCAGGATGGGCCCAAGCTCGATGTCGGTGTTTTCCCATCCTTCCATGAGCTCCTCTTCCACGATTCTATGTTCTAACTCCGGGCGCTCTTCCATGATGCGATAGAGCTCATCGGCGATTTCGTTGGACTGGGCCTGCAGTTCAGTCGCGGCCTCGCGGATTGTGTAGCGGACGATGACGAAGATGGAGGTGAAGAGACAGAGGACCAGGACACAGCACAGGACGAGCAGGCGGAAATACATGGAGTGCCGCCATTTGACGGGCGAGCGGACGCTGCGTGTCGTGGTTGTATTTTCATCGCTCATGGTGACGGACCTGTGGGAAATGGGTGCGGCGCATCAAATCTGCGGGGAAATTTCACCCGAGAGCACTTTCATGACTTCCTGGATGTCGGCCCATGTCTTTCCCTTGTCGGAAGGGGTGCGCAATAAGTAGGCCGGGTGATAGGTGACCCGAAGGGGGATGCCCTGGTAATTGTGCCACTGTCCGCGGAGGCGTCCAACGCCGTCTTCCGTCTGCAAGAGGCACTTGGCAGCGACCCCGCCGAGGGCACAGATGACTTTGGGCTTTATCTGGGCCAATTGTTGAATCAGATAGGGCTCGCAGCAGGACATCTCTGCGGGATTGGGATTGCGATTATTGGGTGGACGGCACTTGAGCACGTTGCAGATGTAGACATCTTCCCGCCGCATTTTCATGCCTTTGGTAATAATATCGGTCAGGAGCTGACCGGCTTTCCCCACGAAGGGTTCGCCCTGGGCATCCTCATCGGCACCCGGCGCTTCACCCACAAAGACGAGGTCGGCGTTTTCATTGCCGACGCCGAATACGGTTTGGGTGCGGGTCTCGTGGAGGCTGCATTGCTGGCAGCCCCGAACGATTTCGGCCAGATCACGGAGGGAAGTGTTCGCGCCTGGTGGGGCCGTTGCGGGCGCGGGAGAGGCAGACGGGACCGCCGTGGTTTCGCCCGCTGCCACGGACAGGCCAGCCAACATCTCCGCCACTTCAGGCGACAAGGTGGCTGTTTTTCTCGGGCCCTGGGCAAGTTGTTGCACCAATGCCTGGGCGTCTTTGATGGCCGATAGATAGCGTTCTTCTGGGTTCATTCGTCGTGCTCCGTCCAGCGCCTATGATACCACTCCCGGCGGGAGGGGTGGAAATGGGGACTGCACCGGGGACTGCCTCGACGTCATGTCGTTGATTACGCGCAAAAGGCGTCGTGGCGAACCGGTCTTCCGTGCGCAGGGGAGGATGATGTGAAAGTCGGGGCCGTCCCCCTCTTAGAGAAAACGTAGGCCTTAAGAGGGGGGCAGCCCCGACGATCTTAATTTTTGTTTGTACTCGGGGTGTGCCGTTTTCACCCACGCGTTGTCGTTGCGTCTGCGTGGGTTACTACGTCGGTGCAGTCCCCGGGGACTGCACCGACAGTCTATGGAGCGCCAGCGGACCGCTGGCCTGTGCCGTCCCCTTACACGAGTCCCAGCACGGTATCCATGCGTTTGGCTACATCGGCCAGATGCTCACGGCCGCCCGCACCGACTTCTGCCGTGGCCCAGCCGCTGTAGTCGATGGCTTTCAATTCCTTCCGCACCGCCGCCCAATTGATGGAGCCATCGCCGATGTCGACATTAAAGCCCTTCCAAAGACCTTCGTTGTTTTGCTTGTCCCGGCTGTATTCTTTCACGTCCAGTTTCTTGATGTGTTTGCCGAGGACAGGAATCCAATGCTCCGGCCAGCCGAAGCGGACCACGTTGCCGATATCGAAATAGGCACCAATAATGGGGCTGTCGAGCTCGTCGAGGTAGCGGGCCATTTCCAGGGGGCTCAGCAGGAAGTTGTTCCACACGTTTTCCACCAGGAGTTGAATCTTCTTTTCTTCCGCATAGGGAATGGCCCTGCGGATGAGCAGCTGCGTTTCTTTGTAGTTGTCCGCATAGGACATGTTGTCACCCACGCGACCCGCCACGAGCAACACGGAGTTACTGCCATAGAGGAGGGCCCGATCGACGGCTCCCTGGATATCATTCACCGAACCATTGACCACACCGTGGATGGGCAGGCCGCTCTCTTCGCTGGCCGCCTTCAGCTCTTCGGGCGCTATCTTTTCGCCCACCGAAGGCTCGATACCATCGAAGCCCAGATCTTTGACGAGCTTAAACTTGTCGAGGGTGCTCATGTCATCGCCCTTGACCATATTGAGCTTAACGGCCTTCTTAATCTTTCCGGTAAATTCACCGGCCTGCACGGGGGCGGCGTTCAGCAGCGTGGCGCCGGCCACAACGGCCCCGGTGGTCTTTATAAAATCGCGGCGCGAAAAGTGGGCGCTCATAAGTATTCCTTTCGGGTTGAAATCAGCGCAATAAAAACGCCCCCGGAGCCTGAGGTTCCGGGGACGGTCGTATCATCAATCTAATGGCCCTTCGCTCACGCGAATTCGGTTTCACCCGGGCGGGCAATGGGGCGCACCGCAATGTCGCCCCACTCGAGCGTGGCGGGCGAAAGGTCCAGCTGAGAGTTGAGCATGTCTTCCCAGGTCAGCGTCTTGCCGGTGTAGGCCGAGAGGCGACCCATGATGGCCATGAGCGTGCTGTCGCACATGTACTCGCCATCGTTGACGGCTTCGCCCTTGCGAATGCTGGCGAAGAGCGCGTTGTGCTCATTCTGATACATGTCGTCTTTGCCGGTGGGCTTGTGCTGCCACTTGCCGTCTTTCGTGGAGTCGATGGTGTGGGACTGGAGTTCGCCCACGCCTTCGGTACCGTAGATCCAGTCGGACACGTCCGTGCTGGTGCTGGCCCACTGGCGGCAGCTGCTGAAGCACTTGGTGCCATCGGCCCATTCGTAGACCGTGTTGAAGTGGTCGTAGATATTGCCGAACTTTTCGTCGGTACGGACCACGCGGCCGCCGCTGGAAGTGGCCTTCACGGGGTACACATTGCCCATGACCCAGCCGATTTTGTCCAGGCTGTGGATGTGCTGTTCGTTGATGTGGTCGCCAGAAAGCCAGTCGTGATAGAGCCAGTTGCGCACCTGGTATTCCATCTCGCTCCATTCGGGCTGACGATCGTGGAACCAGAGGGCACCCGTGTTGTAGGTGGTCTGCATGGTGAGGATTTTGCCCACGGCACCATCCTGGAGGCGCTTAACCGTGTCTTGCTTGGAGAATTGGTAGCGGTAGCAGAGGCCGGAAACGAGGGAGAGGCCCTTCTTGGCGGCGAGCTTGCTCGTCTCGCGCACGGAGCGCACCCCGACGGGATCAACGGCAATGGGCTTTTCGCAGAAGACGTGGCAGTCTCCGTCGATAGCGGCCTTGAGGTGCTTGGGGCGGAAGGCCGGCGGCGAAGCCAACACCACCACGTCGCAGGCATCGATCACGCCCTGGTAGGCGTCGAAACCGGTGAACTTGTGGTCATCATCGACCATCACGCGGTCTTCGATGCCGCTGCCCTGGGCGGTCAATTTGGCCAGACTGCCTTCCAGGCGATCGGCAAAGGCATCGCCCATAGCGACCAGTTTGGCGTTGGGGTCGGCCATGATGGCCTGACGGATCGCACCGGTACCACGGCCACCGCAGCCGATGAGACCGACTTTCAAGACTTCGTCTTTGCTATCGCCCGCAGCGGCAGCCTTGCCGGATGCCACATGAAACGTGGCGGCAGCCGCAACAGCAGCTGAGCTGTTCCGGATGAAGTCACGACGGGAGTCGTTCTTGTTGGATTCGTTTTGCATGCGTAATTCTCCTAACACGTCCCTTATACAGGGTCGCTGATGCAGCAAGTAGCCTGGTGGTTGGTGTCGGCAGGGTGAAAAGGACGGTGAACCCCGATTGGTAATCCTGTCCCGATTTCTGCACGAAGCAATTATGATAGCGAAAAACGGTGCAGGGTACAAATTCACTGGGGCATGCGGAAATTGCGGGGTTGGTGGAAGCCCGCCCCAAGTACAATGTTACAATAGAGGGCCTTCGCCCGTGTGTGGGTGTTTGCTATGTTATGGGGTGTGTCGGGCCATTATTGCCCACCACCCGCTACCTTGATTAAGAAGAGAGTTCTGTTATGCCTACCATTACTATCGACGGACAATCCCGTGATCTGGATGCCGGTGCGCCGATTCAGGCGGCCTGCGACGAATTGGGTGTGCCCTTTGGCTGCCAGGCCGGCAGCTGTGGCACCTGTGTGATCTCCGTAGAGTCCGGCATGGAAAACCTGATGCCCCGCAATGAATTGGAAGAAGACATGGGGCTGAAAGACAACGAGCGGCTGGCCTGTCAGGCCCGCATCGACAAAGGCGACGTGGTCGCCACCTGGTAAGGAAAGAAACGCCCGGCGCTGGGTGCCGCCGGGCGTTCGTGTTCGAGTTTCTTTATCCCACGTGGCAATGGGCCAATCCGCGTTTTTCCAGGTAGCGCTGATGATACTCCTCACCGCGATAGAAGGTTGCTGCGGCGGTAATTTCCGTCGCGATGGGACGCCGGAAGGTGCCCGCATCATCCATCGCGCTTTTCGACTGCTCCGCCGTCTTCCGCTGGGCGTCACTATAGAAATAAATCGCGCTCCGATATTGGGTCCCGATATCCGGTCCCTGTCGGTTGAGGGTCGTTGGATCGTGACACTTCCAGAAGACCCCGAGCAGGGCTTCGTAGGAGACCACCTCCGGGTCAAAGGTCACTTCAATTACTTCCGCATGACCGGTTTTTCCCGTGCATACGTCTTCATAGGAGGGATTGTCCATGTGACCACCGGCGTAGCCCACGGCTACATCCTGTACACCCGGCACCTGCCGGAAAGTCGCCTCGACACCCCAGAAGCATCCCGCACCAAACATCGCCTTTTCCATCGTTATGATTGCTCCTTTCTTCGCTGTCTGAATGCTATCCATCTGGCCCCTGGCGCTGACCGGGACGCCGAATGGCATCCCAGATACCGGGCTGGTATTTGATAGAAAACAGAGGACCGCGCCGTATCTCCAGTATACGAGAAGTACGCCACTTTGACCAGTGCTCTTTTGGGTACCTGGCCTGTATAGAGGAAACCCCGGAGCCCGCCTCCCTATTCCGGACTGGTCCACGACAGGACAATGTACGGGCCTCCATGCGATAATAGGGGCGTATGGCATCGAATGTAACGGAATCGAATTATGACCCAGGAAATCCATCAAGGCCCCATCGTCGTGGCCGCCCTCTATCAGTTTGCCCCCCTTCCCGACTTTGCCGCGCTCCAGGCGCCGGTTACGGAACTTGCTGAAGCGCAAGGGATTAAGGGGACCTTGCTGCTCGCTTCGGAAGGGATCAATGGGACCATTGCCGGGTCGCGGGCGGGGATTGACACCCTGTTGGCATGGTTGCGCCAGGATGAGCGCCTTGCCAATTTGGAACACAAAGAGTCCTACTACGACGAACAGCCCTTCTACCGGCTCAAGGTGCGGTTGAAGAAGGAAATTGTGACCCTGGGGGTGCCGGGCATTGATCCGAATGAGCAGGTAGGGACCTATGTTTCCCCCCGGGAGTGGAACGAACTGCTGGCTGATCCCGACGTGGTGGTGGTGGATACCCGCAATGATTATGAGGTGGCCGTGGGGACCTTTGAAGGAGCCGTTGATCCCGATACCCGTACCTTCCGCGAGTTTCCCGATTTTGTGAAGAAGGAAATGGACCCCGGAAAGCAAAAGAAAGTCGCCATGTTTTGCACGGGGGGGATTCGCTGTGAAAAGGCGTCGGCCCTTATGTTGGCGGAAGGTTTTGAGGAAGTCTTCCATTTGAAGGGCGGCATCTTGAAATACCTGGAAGAGGTTCCCGAAGCCGAGAGCCGATGGCAGGGTGAGTGCTTTGTCTTCGACGAGCGCGTGGCCGTCGGCCATGGCCTGGCACCGGGCACCCACTCCCTGTGCCGGGGGTGCCGCATGCCGTTGAGTCCGGCAGATCTGGAGTCGCCGGACTATCAAGAGGGGGTGAGCTGTTCACGTTGCATCGATGCGCTGACACCGGAAAAAAAGGCCCGCTTGGAAGAGCGCCACCGCCAATCCCTTTTGGCCGCCGCCCGCAATGAACGGCACGTGGGCCGGGTGGATGATCGTGGTACGGAACTAAGCTAAGAACACCCTGCTATCGCAACCCGAGGGGATAGGCTCCTGCTGTAGTTCTATGTGGTCTGAAATTATTTCATCCCCCTGTGCCACGCGATGGCGAGTACAACGAAGTTTCGTGTGCGTGGAGGGGCAGTGTTTTCCCCTCGCCAGGATCTATTCGATTCGGGCGTCCGTACGTCGGGAGATAGGGGGACGCCCGAATTGAACCCCTCACGAAGTATCTTCGTTGC
>JAUIMA010000238.1 GCA_030432675.1 Candidatus Hydrogenedentota bacterium
GTCCTGCATTGCAATAGGCTACTTCCCCATTGCGGGTATCCAGCACCCCATAGAACACCGTGACAAAGAGGTCGGAAGCGTTGTCCGCATGAAGCAACCGGTTAACATGATTTAAGCAGGCATCCGGTGCATGTTCGTGCAGCGCCGTGGCCTTAATCAGGGTGCGGCAGACGGCCATGAAAAGGGCCGCCGGAACGCCCTTGCCCGAAACATCCCCCACCACAAAGGCCAGGTGATGGTCGTCGATAAAAAAGAAGTCGTAAAAATCGCCACCGACCTGTTTCGCCGGTGTCATGGCCGCATAAATCTCAAACTCCGGACGATTGGGGAAGGGGGGAAAGGTCTTTGGAAGGATGGATTCCTGGATGCGGGCAGCCACTTCCAGCTCGTGCCCCACGGCGAGCAGCCGTTTGGTCGCTTCCTGGCCCTCCTTCAGCTTCAGAATTTCACCGGCCGTTTTTTCGATGGTAATTTCCAAATCGGAAAAATCTATGGGCTTCGTAATGAAATCAAAGGCGCCCCGATTCATCGCCGTGCGGATGTTGTCCATATCACCATACGCAGAGATAACCACCGCCTTAAAGAGTTCGTCCCGCTCGGCAAGGCGTGCCAACAGGGTCAGACCATCCATCACCGGCATGTTGATGTCGGTGAGGATGATGTCGATGTCGTGGCCATTGCCCAGCGCGTCCAGGGCCTCTTTGCCATTGCCCGCAAAGGTGACATCAAATTCACCTTGACGGATTCGTTTGCGGAATTTCTGGCGGATCAGGGTCTCGAGATCGGGTTCATCATCTACGACCAGCAGGCGGATAGGAGTGGGCGTACGGTGTGTCACGCGCTGTTCCTTATGGCGTCTATTTTCGCTTTCAGGGCACGAAAGTCGATGGGTTTGGTGATATAGTCGTTGGCACCGCGGGCCATCGCTTCGTTGTAGGTGGATTCATCATCATACGCGGTAATCATAAAGACCGGCAAATCATTCCGGTCACCCTTGATTGCCTCCAGCAAATCCAGGCCACCCATTCCGGGCATATTGATATCGGAGAGAATCAACACCAGGTCTGCACCGATATCACCCCGGAGCATCTCCAACGCCTCATCCCCGTTCAGGGCAAAGTGAAACTGCATGTCACCCCGACGGATTTCCTTGCGGAATTGCTGCTTGAACAACAGGCCAATGTCGGCCTCGTCGTCGACCACCATAACCAACATCATGGGCCTGTCTCCTGCTTGGCGGTGCCAACGGGAAGTATAATTTGAAACTCCGTGTACTCCCCCGGTTCCGATTCCACCCGCAATTCACCATGGTGCTCCTGCACGACAATGTCATAACTTATCGATAGTCCCAGGCCCGTGCCGGCACCAGCGGGCTTGGTGGTGAAGAACGGGGTGAATATTTTGTCGATCGTTTCCTGGCTCATACCCATACCATTGTCTCGTATTCGCACCACTACATTTTCACCGGACCGCTCCGTGCGTACGGTTAGTTTGGGCTGGAAATCTTCGGGTGCACTCAATTTTCGCTGCTGAGTGGCGTAGCAGCCGTTGTTCAAGATGTTTAGGAACACCCGGGCCAAATCCTGTGGCACCACCTCCATGGCGGGAATATCCGCAGCCAGCTGGACGTCCAATTCGATGTTAAACGTACTGTCTTGAGCGCGCATGCCGTGATAAGAAAGTTGCACATACTCTTCCAGCAGGGCATTGATATCCGTAGCTTGACGGGCGTCCTTCTTGCCGCGAGAGTGGAGCAGCATGGATTTGACGATACTGTCGGCACGTTTACCGTGCTCTTCAATCTTTCGACTGTTCTGCTGGAGGTCTTCCAACAATTCATCAAGATTTGCTTTCAACGTATCATCCATCAAGTCCCGGACCGGTTCCATCTCTTCGGCGATCTCTTCTGCCAGTTCGGCGGTCAGCTCCGCGAAATTGGTCACAAAATTGAGGGGGTTCTTAATTTCATGGGCGATGCCCGCCGTCAACGCACCCAGTGACGCCATCTTTTCGTTGAGCACCAGCTTGTCCTGGGTGCTGCGTAATTGCTCCAGGGTATGGGCCAGTTCGTCCCGGTTTTGCTTTAACTCTATCGTCCGCTCTGCCACATCCCGCTCCAGTGTTGCGCTGTACTCCCGGAGGATGCGATCCGCCTCTTTGCGCCGCGTGATGTCACGTAAATTAACCACTACACCCGCGATGGACGAGTCTTCCGCATAGTTGGTGCCGATGGAGGAAACGTCCACCCAGTGCCCATCCTTATGGCGCATCCGATATTCTGAGTGGGTGGGTACCCCCGGATTTTTCTCGCCTTCCGCAGCGGTCTTCGCAAGCCCCTCCAGATCGTCGGGGTGAATAATCTCCGACAGATTGCGACCTATGACCTCATCGGCGCTGTAGCCAAAGGTGCGCTGAAACGCCGGGCTGACAAAGAGGGGACGGCGCTCCATGTCAAATACCACAATTACGTCGGGGGCATACTCAATGAGGGCTTTGTAGTATTGTTGGCTGCGTTCTACTTCTTCCTGCGCTGCTCTCCGATCCGTGACTTCTTTTTCCAGTGATTCATAGAGCAATTGGAGTTTATCCATGAAGCGGTTGAACGCACTGGCCAATTCGGCCACTTCGTCCTTGCCCCGCACCACGAGACGTTGGTTCAGGGCATCCTCGCCTTCGACCATGCCCTTGAGAATCGCCACCGTAGACCGCAGGGGCCGCACGATTGGCTTGGCCAGATAGTCCGCCACGAAACAGAGGATAAGTATGGCGGCAATGACGATAAAATCGCCGAGGTAGAGCATGCGATTGATGTAGAAGGCCGAAGACTCCTGCATCTTCCCGACAGCGGCAAAAGCAGTCTTGGTGTCCACCTGGGCAATGAGCGCCCACGTGACGCCCAATACGTCCACCGGCGCATAGGCCACAAAGGCTTCCTCACCCGAAGGACCTTTGTAGATACCATTTCCCATGGTTCCCAGATGAAAAACGGTTCGTGCAGGCTCCGTATCAAGGCGTGTCCCATCGTCTTCATGGGGACGGTGGGGGCGACCGCTTCGCCGCAATACGGCACGGCCAGGTTCAATATCGATGGCCACCCCGGCCTCGCTGGTTTCTCCTTCCGCCTGGGTCGCTCGCAGTAAATCCAGCCGGGAACGCGGTCGATAATCCGGGCCGACGAGATACATGGCGCTGTTTCCCTCCAGCGGCGCACTGGTATTCAGCACCGCGTCGAAGCGGTCCAAGGTCAGGACGAAGAGCGCTACACCCACTTTACGGCCCTGCATCAAGACGGGCGCCCCCACAAAACACACCGGCTCATCTCTAATGGGATAGTAGGGGGCCACGTCTTCAAAGACCAGGCGGCCATCATCTTCTTCCCACACCTGGCGATAGGCCCGCGCCGCCGCAGAGTCGGCCAGCGGGCCTTCCACCAGCGAGGCGCCAAAGTCGATGCCTCGGTTTACCGAATACACAATGTCGCCCCGCTCACCATCCACCAGGAGCATGTCGCGATAGCCCAGGTGGGACATGGCCGCGGGCCAGAAATAGTCCAATTGACGGTGCGTGTCGCCATACTGTGTGGGAAGCTCTGATTCCCGAGGGGGGCGAGGGCTTCCTGGGCCGGGAGATACATGATATTGCTGCACTGCCAGGGCGTTATCGCTGAGGGCGTTTATGTGGGCCTCGAGTCCCCCGGGAAGCGCCGGTCGCGAAGGGTTGCCCCGGGCGCGGGCACCGTTCGGTCGGTGGGGGGCGTAACGGCGCATTAGCTCTTCGCGCGCCGCTGCGGGGTCGAAGGAAGGTCCGATCTCTTCCGCAAAACGGTAAAAGGCACCACTCTCCAGAAGATAGCCCAACCGGCCCGTTCGGCTGAGGATTTGTGTTTCGTTGGCGATGCCCCGAATAAAGGTTTCGAGGTGCTCTCCTTCCGCCCGCACGAGCGACGTGACGTGCTCCTTGGCCTTTTGTTCCAGCGCATCCTTGGCTTGCTGCTCCGTGTGATTCAAAGCCCGTTTCGTGATGGTGTGGGTCAGCAAGGTACCCAGCAGCAGGGGCGCCAGGCCACAGAGCAATAGCGCGAGCGTAAACTTACCCAGTAGGTTCATCGAATCCTGTCCTGATGTTGTGCGAGGAAGGGGTATCATACCGCATTGGGACGAAGAATCGAAGATGGACGGACAGCGTCACGGAATGGTGCCGCTGCTGCGGGGGTATTCGCTTTGTCTGGAAAGCATTCGCTAGACTGGGCTTTGGACCTTGCAGCACCGAGACGAAGGAGTGCGATCAGTCATGCCAGGTGTACAGATAATTGCCAACCCCGTGGCGGGGGGCGGAAGAGGGCAGGTGCAGGCCGAGGCCCTGGTGGCCGCCCTGGAAGCCCGCGGGGTCGCCGCCCAACTCGTTTGCACCGGCAAGGCGGGCGACGCCCGAGAGGAAGCGGCCCGGGCCCAGGCGGATATTATCGCCGTGGTCGGTGGAGATGGCACCTTGAACGAGGTGCTGAACGGCATGCCTGAGGGAACCTACACCGCCCTGGCCATCCTGCCCGTGGGTACTGCCAATGTGGTCGCCCGTGAGCTGGGTATGAAGTCGGATGCCCCGTTTGTGGCGGATGCAATTGTCACAGGCGATGTGGTGGCGATGGATGTGGGACTCCACGAAAAGCAACGCTTCCTCCTGGGTGCAGGCGCCGGATTGGATGCTGCGGTCGCCCATGCGGTTCATGTGGGGCGGGGAAAGAAATCCAACTTGCTCAAATGGGTACTTCCCGCGTTGCGGGTCATGTTGCAGTATGACTACCCCAAAATTCGTGTCGTGGTGGATGGGGCGGAGGTGGCCGGTGATGCCGATTATGTCATCGTGGGGAATTGCCGCTATTCCGCCGGTATTTTTCCCGCCACACCACAGGCCGAAATTGGAGACCACCGGCTCGACGTGTGTGTCATGCGGGGGCTGAACTGGCCCCGCCTCCTCTGGCTGGTCGCCCGTGTATGGAGTCCCGGATTTATTAATGCATCCTGGATCGACTACCGCCAGGGCCAGGAAGTATGTCTCACCCCCGCCACCGAGCACGACACGGTGCGCATGCAGATCGATGGCGACCCCGCAGGCCATCTGCCCGCAACCTTCTCTGTCGCCGACTGGTCCGTGCGCATGATTCGCCCCCGGGGAAGCGTCGCCCCTACGGACGAATAGCGGACGCCTGATCGAGATAGCTCCGCCCCCGATAGCGGCTCAACCAAACCTCCATTTCGTAGCGGGTCCCATCCTCAAAGTGGCGGGTAGTGCGCAAACGTTGCTTACCAACGACTGCCGGGACATTGGGGTCTTCTTCTTGAAGGCCCTCGTAGAGAATTCGTCCTTCCATGGCGGGAGAGGGAGGCAGTCCCAGCAAATGACAGACCGTCGGGGCAAGATCCGTGTTGTGGCTCGGGATGCCCGTGAGGCGCCCCGAAGCAAAGGCCGGTCCCCGGGCAATGAGCGTGTTGTGGATGTCCCAGGGACTCGCACTGCCATGGCCGGCCACCCCGCCTTTCAGTACGGTGCCCGCAAAAGCTCCCGTCTTGTCGTTTGTCCAGCGGGGGGAGAAAACGAGATGAGGTGCCCGCTCCGGGTGGCCCGCCCGCACCACGTTCAGCGACAGGGTCCCGGGAAACTGCCCCGTGGTGGCCCCGGGCTGTTCGCTGCGCGTAAACAGTGGCCCTACCCAGTCGGTTTGCTGGAGTCGTTCTACCAGATCACCCAGATGGGGCTCAGCGGCTTCCTTGACGTAAAGGGTCGCACCCGTAACGATCACGTCCGTTTCTGCCAATTGATGGGCAGCGATGAATTCCCGAATCACCGCCTTCGCGTCCCCCTCCAACGTGTGGGTTGAAAACCCATGGTCCGATGTAACCAGGATGTTGGTAGATTCCAGAAGACCCCGCGCAGCCAACTCTTCCGCAATACGACCGAGGGCATCGTCGACGCCCTTCAATGCGGTGGCGTTTTCCGGGCTGTCCATGCCGTATTCGTGGGCGGTGTGGTCCGGGTCGCTGAGCCACATAAGGGTGAGTTCGGGCTCTAATTCGTTCAATCCATAATTCAGGTACGCCGTTACCACCCGATCGTTGCGCGCGGTGTTGGGTGCGCCATCCGGGGGCTCCTCTCCCATAACAGGTCCCAGGGTCGCGGACAGCGAGGGAGGCAGGATATAGCCGGAGTTTACAATGGCCCCCTGGGAGACCTTGTGGTTCAGTAAGAACGCGGAGCCGTGGGAGCCAGAACTGAAGACCCCCGTCGTGTAGTCATGGCCTGCCAGCCATTCCCCCAGCGAAGGGGCGGTCAGCAGATTGCCGCCCGTCTCGGCCTCGATCCGCTCCAGGTTGCCCCGGCTTGCCGTGCTCAGCGCAGCATCGGCCTCAATCGCCGGGAAGTAGACGCTGTTGTCCGCAATGCCATGATGATCCGGGTAGGTGCCCGTGGCGATAGAGGAGGCATTGACCCGCGTTACCGTGGGGAACGTGGCATGGTGCTTTTCATATACAACGCCCGCGCGGCCCCACGCATAGAGATTGGGCATGCGTTCCGGCGTCACATAGTCGGGACGGAGCCCATCCAGCACGATGAGCAGCACCCGTGGTTTTTCGGCTGTCGCCCCATACGTGGCAGGACCGAAAAGGGCCGATAGACAACAACCAATCAGGGCAATGCGTAACAGACTATGGCGCATGGTCACATTCCTTTCGGGGGGTGCTACGTCGAACTCGAAAGGCTCAGCCTATCAGATTGAAGGGCGAGAGATCTTGCGCCGACGTCCAAGAGGCACCGAGGCCCCAAAACATGCTATCCTTGTTGCCTGCAACCAGATAATCACTATCCCCTCAGGAGTAGTTCGTCATAATGAATACCCATACCAACCAGACCCACACCCTTCGTCACGACTGGACCGAAGCCGAATTACAGGCCATTTATGACCTGCCACTCACCGAACTCGTCTTTCAGGCGCAGACGCTCCACCGCCAGTTTCACGACCCCAACAAGGTCCAGCAGTGCACCCTGCTGAGCATTAAGACCGGAGCCTGCCCCGAAGACTGTTCTTACTGTCCCCAGTCGGCTCACTACAACACCGACCTGGACAAAGAACCCCTCATCGATGTGGAGGGGGCCCTGGAGGCCGCCAAAGCCGCCAAAGACAGCGGTTCCACCCGCTTCTGCATGGGCGCGGCCTGGCGCGAAGTCCGCGACGGCGAACAGTTTGACCAGGTGTTGGAAATGGTGCGCGGTGTAAAGGCCCTTGGTATGGAAGCCTGTTGCACCCTTGGCATGGTCAACGAAGATCAGGCCAAACGCCTCGCCGAAGCCGGGCTCGACGCCTACAACCATAATCTCGACACCGGTCCGGAATACTACGAGAAAATTATTTCCACCCGCACCTATGATGACCGCCTTCAGACCATTCAAAACGTCCGCAAGGCCGGTGTGACCGTGTGTTCCGGTGGTATCGTGGGCATGGGGGAGACCGTAAAGGACCGTATCGCCATGCTGGCCGTCCTGGCGGGCCACGATCCCCATCCCGAGAGCGTGCCCATCAATGCGCTCGTCGCGGTTGAAGGAACGCCCCTCGAAAAGCAAGAACCCATCGACCCCATCGTAATGGTGCGCATGATCGCCACCGCGCGTATTGCCATGCCTACCAGCATGGTTCGCCTCAGCGCCGGCCGAACCGCCATGACCGATGAGACCCAGGCCCTGTGCTTCCTCGCCGGTGCCAATTCTATTTTTGCCGGTGAAAAGCTCCTCACCACCGCCAACCCCGGCGAAGATCGCGACAAGGCCCTCTTCGATAAATTGGGCCTCCAACCCCTGGAAGTGGCGGGGGCATAGGGGCGGCAACGGATACGTTTTCAGTGTCTCTGAGGAGACGGCTCAACGCAGGAAGTGGCCTGCGGGGGCTCCAAAGGCGTGGGGACCGATGCTTATTGGTTTCATACGACCCATACGTCGCATTAGCCCCATGCTAACCGCGACCCTACCCCAAGCCGTAGTGACTATTCTCCTTCACCACCTGCTCGTCATTGGATATGGGAAATTTCTCCCCGTATTGGACAAATTCCACGTGGCCGTCCATGTAGAGCACGTTGCAGCCACCGGGGAGGTGGTTGAAGGTTACCGTGCCCGCATCATTATCCCCGAATTCACTGCTGCCAAAAGTGTCCCATAAAACCGGGATGGCACTCTGGCCAAAGAGCGCGACCCCAGCCGGCCCATTGATATCGGTAATAAGGAAACGTTCGATCCCATGGCGCAGGCGAAAGATGCTATTGCTGCCACCCGAACCCTGGGCTTCAGGCACATTGGGTACCCAAGGGGGCCAGGGGCTATAGTCAAAGCGCAGGTCGCCATCATAATTCTTCACGTTTACCGTGCCCACCCCCGCGATGGCGACATCGCCGAGAATCTCATTGATGGAGCTGGCCCCCCAGAATCCGTAAAACTCTGCAACGGATGTGACCACATAGCCTTTGTAGATGTACGATTGATTCAGCTCACCACTCAGAAAGTAGTCGTAGGAAATCTGATCGTCGCTAGCCAGAGCGGTCGCTTTCCACGTCTTGAAGCTGCCTCCGTCCGCTGGGACCCGTTCCAATACGCTGCGCCAACCGGGATCGGCACCACTATCGGAAGGGCACCGTGCCACGTTGAGATCAGAGAGATATTCCGGGTAAATGGTGGAGGCCTTGGGGGAACTCCAGAGCGGGCTGGAGCGCAGGTCTGCGCGTACACTTCCATAGGGGGAGAGGGGCGGGAAGTACTCGCCTTCGGACTCATCGGCGTACATCTGATACACCAGCCCAAACTGCTTCATGTTGTTCTGACACGCGGCCCGGCGAGCAGCCTCGCGGGCCCGCGCCAGCGCCGGCAAGAGTATGGCACTCAGCACACCGATGATCGCGATGACCAGAAGCAATTCAACGAGTGTAAAACCTCGTTTCTTCATTGAAAATCCGCCATGTTTGGGCGTTTCACCAAGGATAAACGCCATCCCGTCCCATAACGCGCATTATGTTGGATCAGCGGACAATGATGCAAACCAGGTAAAATACCGGCGCTGCACCGCCTTCCCCTTGGCCGTGATTCGTGCTGTCCTTGCCGACAATACGCGCGTGTCGGCGTTATGTTGGCGCGCCGTACACCCGGATTACCCCCGTGGAAGCAGACGGGGCA
>JAUIMA010000239.1 GCA_030432675.1 Candidatus Hydrogenedentota bacterium
CCCTACATTAAAGGTCTGTCCGCTGAGGGCGTCCAGATGTTCCACCTGGTAGGCGACGAGTTCGACGAGGTCGTCCACATGGAGCATATCGCGCACTTGCTTGCCTTCCCCGCCATAGCCGATATAGCGCAGGGAGCCTTCAAAGACATGGCGGGCCGCCCAGAGGACCACGACCCCCTGGTCCACTTTGCCCATTTGCCAAGGCCCGGTGAGGACGCCGCAGCGGTTGATGACGCCGCGGAGGCCATACATGGCCAGGTATTCATTGAGGATGAGTTCGGAAGACAGTTTGGTGGCGCCATACAGAGAGCGGAGCCCGTCGAGGGGGAAATTTTCGGCGATGCCGGCGGCGCTGGCCCCTTCCACCGGTTGCGCATCTTCCAACGCCAGGCGTGTCGCTTCTTCACGGTAATTGAGCCGGGCGATGGTCTCCATGGGGTAGACCCGACTCGTGGAAAGAAAGAGGATATCACTGCCATGACGGCGGGCCGCTTCCAGGCAGTGGAGGGTGCCGACCAGGTTGGTGTCGAGGACATACGACGGGGCGCTGTCGTAGCCCGCGAGGACCGAGGGCTCTGCGCTGCATTCGAGGAGGAGGTCAAAGGTGCCGACCTCGGCCAGGTCCGCTGGTTGGCGGATGTCGCCATGGTGAAAATCGACCCCGGCATCGGCAAGGCGTGACAGGCTGAGTTCCGAACCCCTGCGTCGCAGGTTGTCGAAGGCCACGACCCGGGTGTCGGGATAGCGTGCCTTCATGCCCATGGCCAGGTGAGCGCCTACGAAACCTGCGCCCCCAGTAACCAGAATTGTTTTCATGGGTGTTGCCCTTTGACTGTTGACAGTTTCGCAACCTTCTGCGTTAGAATGGTTTTTTCAGTTGCGGAACGGGGTTCGTGTAGAAATCGCCAACCCTCAACCAGATAGTGGGAGCGTCTATGGGTGTCGTATTGGTTACCGGCTCAGCCGGATTAATCGGGGCAGAAACGGTGCGCCAGTTCATTGCAGCAGGGTACACCGTCGCCGGTATCGACAACAACATGCGCGCTTATTTCTTTGGGGAAGAGGCATCGACCCATTGGGCGGTGGAGCGGCTCCAGTCGGAATTGCCCGCGTATCATCACTATGCCCTCGATATTCGAGATGCGGGGGCGCTCGAGCCCGTGTTTAAGCGCTACGGCGAAGACCTGGAGTTGGTGGTGCACACGGCGGCCCAGCCGAGTCATGATTGGGCAGCCAAAGAGCCCCTCACCGATTTCGGGGTCAACGCGGTGGGCACCATAAATTTGTTGGAATTGACCCGTCAACATTGCCCCAAGGCGACCTTTATCTTCACCTCCACCAACAAGGTCTATGGGGATACGCCCAATGCCCTGCCCCTGGTGGAAGGGGAAAGCCGCTGGGAAGTGGCGGAAGAACACCCCTACGCGGCCCACGGTATCGACGAAAGCATGTCGATTGACCAGTGCAAGCATTCGGTATTCGGGGCTTCCAAGGTGGCGGCCGATGTGATGGTCCAGGAGTATGGCCGTTATTTCGACATGCACACGGCGGTGTTTCGCGGGGGTTGTCTCACCGGGCCGGGCCACTCGGGCGCCGAGCTCCATGGCTTCCTGTCTTACCTGATGAAATGTGCCATGACGGGCAAGGAATACCACATCTTTGGTTATAAGGGAAAGCAGGTTCGGGACAACATTCATTCTCGGGATTTGGTCAATTGCTTTTTTGAGGTTCACAAAAAGCCCCGGGTTGCCGAAGTATATAACATTGGCGGAAGCCGCCACAGCAACTGTTCCATGCAGGAGGCCATTGCCCGGTGTGAAGCGATTACGGGCAACAAAATGAATGTGTCCTATGAAGAAGACAACCGCATCGGCGACCATATCTGGTGGGTCAGTGACGTCCGTAAGTTCCAATCCCACTACCCCGATTGGCGCTACGCCTACGATATCGAGGCCATTCTTACGGAGATTTACCATGGCTTCGAAGGCCGCATCTAAACTTCAGCCGCTTCCGCCGAATACGCTGAAGTACTCCATCCTGATTCCGGCGTATAACGAAGAGAAGAATATCATCCCCACACTGGAGACGCTGGCGGAGAAGTTGCGCGCGGAAGCGATCCCCTTTGAATTGCTGGTGGTGAATGATAACAGTACCGACCAGACCCCCCAGGTGATTGAAGCAAAGGCGTTGGAGATACCGGAAATCAATCTGGTGCACAACACCCCACCCGGTGGCCTGGGCCGGGCGATCCGCTGTGGGCTTGCCCATTTTACGGGGGATGCCCTGGCGGTGGTGATGGCCGACAGCTCGGATCATCCCGACGATGTGGTGCGCTGCTATCGGAAGTTGGAAGAGGGCTACGACTGCGTTTTCGGCTCCCGCTTTGTGCCGGGTAGCAAGGTGACCCACTATCCGCCGGTGAAGCTGGTGGTTAATCGCCTGGTGAATCGGGCCATGCAGGTCTTGTTCATGACCCATCACAACGATCTTACCAACGCCTTCAAAGTCTACCGGCGTCACGTGATTGAGAGTATCCTTCCCCTGCAGGCCGCCCACTTCAATATCACCATCGAGATGTCCCTTTCGAGCCTCATCCGGCGCTATCGCATTGCGGATGTACCCATTACCTGGTCGGGCCGCACCTGGGGAGTCAGCAATTTGCGCCTCCGCAAGATGGGGCGACGGTATTTGTGTACCTTGTTGATGATTTGGTGTGAGCGAATCCTGATCCTGGATGACCTGATGATGGAAAACAAGCAGCCGACGGGCGAAACGTTGGATGCTGACCGGTAGGGGCATGTTTTAGGTTGCACCTAAAACGAGGGGGTATTTTTATTGAATGGCCCCTGTTTTCTGGTATACTGCACCCGTGGCAAAATTGTTTGGAACCTTTTGTAACCCGAGAGGATATATTCCCATAGAACTGTGTGGACAGCCCGTGGGGATACAATAGACATCATGGCCGAAGGAATGGAAAACGTAGTCCAGCTGAAACCGGAACCGACGTTACGCGTTGTAGAGCGCGGCGAAGGGCCCCTCAGAGACTGGACCGACGAAGCGTTGATGCTGGAGCATGGAAAAGGGTCGGAAGAGGCCTATTCCGTATTGGTCCATCGCCATCAGCGCGGCGTCCTCAACTATACCTATCGCATGGTACAGAACCGTCACATCGCCGAGGAGTTGACCCAGGAGGTCTTTCTCGCGCTGGTGAAGAACGGTGCCCGCTACCAGCCGACCGCTAAGTTTACGACCTATCTGTACACGATAGCGTCGAACATTGTTTCGAAAGAATGGGCACGTCGCAAGCGTCGCCCGAAATTCTTCAGTCTTTCCAGTTGGTGGAATCAGGAAGACGACGAGTCCTTCAATCCCCTCGATCACGTGGGCGATGAGAAGGCGAACGTATTGGCGGCCTTCCAGCGGGGAGAAATCTCCGAAGCGGTCAATGAAGCGCTCCGTCATCTTCCCGAGCATCAGCGGGAGACCTTTGTATTACGGCGTTTCCAGGATCTTTCTTACGAAGAGATTTCGGAAGTGCTGGAGGTGCCGGTGGGCACCATTAAATCACGTATCGTACGTGCGGAACGGGCGCTGCGGCCCTACTTGGAAAAATACCGCGAGTACGTGTGAGCGTGAACGGTCAGACGGACCTGGCAGGCGCATGGTTTGTGTGATTCGGGGCGAGTTACGCCCGAGACTTGGTATCGCGTCGTTTGAAAAGGCAGAACGCAAGTGCAAGTGGCATTGAAAATACGAAATCACCCCAGTAAGCAGGCGCTGCTGGTGTATGCGGAGAATATGCAGGATCAGGGTGGGGCCATTGATCGTGAAATGGCATCCCATCTTCGTGTCTGTGCGACTTGTAAGGCGGAAGTAGACGCCATGCGCGCGTCGCTTTCCTTTGCGGCGTCGGCACCCGAGCTCGACGTGAACGCGGACATGACGGCCCGCATCCTCATGGCCAGCAAGACAACCCGCTCTGAGATGAAACAAAAGGCCACGCCCCTTCGCAAGGCCTTTAAGGTGGCCCAGGCCACAGCCTGCGCAGCGGCCATGCTGCTGATTATGGGCGTGACCTTTAATGCCTTTCTGGGTTCCTCTGAGACCGAAGTAACTACCCCCGCCTTTGCAGAGTCGGTCCCGGTGGTAAGCGCGACGGGCCGTTCTCCCGAAGCCTTGCGCCAGGCTACCGTCGAAGTGGCGGCCGAAGTGCGTACCCTTTCTGCGGCCGTTACCGGTAAGCGACATGAAGCGCCCACGCCGGAAGCCCTCGAAGAGATGCGCGTGGTCCAGTCCCGCGATGCCGATATCGCGGCAGCCATGTCGGCTCTGGAGCGCAACCCCAATAGTGTGCGTGCTACCCATGTGGTCCATGCCACGCTCAAGCAGCAGGCCGAATCGCTGCGCAACATCTACGTTGAGGGCGGCAGCCTCTAAGGAACGCAGTCGCAACGGCACGGCCTTTCCCCCCATCCCTGCGGGCTATCCGCGCCCTGTAAAGGGGGCAACCCCGCTGCTATACTGGCTCCTCGTTGGCGGGTTCTGAAACCGAATGCTCTTCGCCTGCCGGGTTCCGGGTCACGACGTATGATCGGATAGAAGTTATGGGTATGCGAAAATCTCTCACCGTCTTATTGGCTATCCTGTGTTGCAGCGTCGCCTTTCCCCAGGAAGGTTTCCTCGAAAAGACGCAAAGTATTTTTGATGAGATGGGCAAGGGGATGCGTAAGGTGGGTGAAAAGGCCGGGGGCCTTTTCGGGCCGGGCCTTGATATCGGCAAGGAAAAAGAAGCGGCCCACACCGTCGACCGCGATTTCAGCGACCAGCGCCAGACAGGCCCTTCTCCCGTCGTTAATGTGACCAACGAGTTTGGGGAGATTCATGTGGATACCTGGGAAGACCGGGTGGTCCAGGTGAGTGCCAAGGTTATCGTGGGGGCCGAATCGGCCAGTGTGGCGGAGGAAGTGTCCCGCGCGATCACGGTGTCCATCAGTGAGCAAGAAGGCGGGGTCTATATTCGCCCCATCTTTCCGGAGCATCACCGCGACATGGGCACCATCACCAAGCAGGTCAACCTCTACATCACGGCCCCGCGAAATGCCCAGGTGGTTTCCGAAAACTTTTTCGGGGATACCTACATCCGGGGTGTGGACGGTCTGGTGGCCCTCGAATCCCAATATGGCATCGTTGACCTGGCCGAGCTGGGCGGGCCGGTCAGTGCCCGGCTGCGGGGGGAGTTTCCCTTGCGGGTCCTGGGGTTGGAGCAAGGCGGCACCTTTCAGTTGCACGGGAGCGGGGCGCACTTTGGCCAGATCGCCGGTGCGCTGCGTATTAATGCCTTTGGTGGCAGTGTGACCGTGGGCGCCCTCGAGGTAGACGCCGAGCTGGATGTAGTCAGCGAAAGCAGCACGACCACACTGGTGTTGCCGAAAGGAAGTGCCCCCGACCTGACGGCGGTGACGCGATATGGCTCCATTGCCTCAGACCTGCCGGTGGCCCGTTCGGAACAAGGTGCCCGCATCCTGGCCCGCCACGGGAGTCCCGAAGCCCGTCAGCGCATCGATATCAGCGGCACCTTTTCCGACGTGCAGATTCTTTTTGAAGGCGAGGCCGGCGCAGCGGCTACGGGCGCTGAGACGGCTGATAAACCCATCAGTGAGACGGTGCGTGAAAATGTCGTGGTGACCCCCTACACCAAGATTGCGGTGGAAGGGGTTATTGGTGACATACAAGTCATTGCGACTGACGACCCCGGTGTGCAGATCGCGGCCACCCGGGTGGTGTGGGTGCCCAGTGCCTCCAAGGCGACTGCGGCGTTGGAAGCCCTGGCCCTTCGGGTGGAACAGGATAAGAGTACCGATACCTTGTTGATCCGGACAGTGCTGACGGCGGATATGGAGACCCTTCAGTGCAGTCAGTATCGTGTGAATCTTGAGCTGCGTTATCCCCGGCATCTACCGGTAAATGTGGTGGCGGAAGAGGGGCATACCCAGATTAGCGGCAATGTGGCACCCGTCGAAGTGGATCAGACGGTGGGTACCATCAGCGCCCAGCGCTTTGCAGGACCCCTGAATCTCACCAACAAGAATGGCGGGGTGCGGATTACGGGGGGGACGGGTTCCGTGACGGCCTCGGCGCGCTACGGCGATACCCGGTTCGAACGGGTGCGGGGTGATGTGTCGGTGACCTGTGTGCAGGGCGATACCATCGTGGACAGCCCCGGGGCCGGGGTGATGGTGCGCAATAACCTGGGGAACGTGCGCATATTGGCCCTGAAAGGTGTGGCGGGTAACTATGATGTCCTGGTCGAAGAAGGGGACCTGAGTCTGGTGCTGGGCAATCTGCCCACAGCGAATCTCAGTGTGGCCGTGGATGGGGGCACCATCGACAGTGCCTTTCCCCTTTCCGGTCAGATTTTGGGGCGGCGAAAGGAAGAATTTCGCAACTATATCGGAGAAGGGGCCCATTCGATGCAACTCGAAGCGCGAAATGGGGATATAGTACTTGACTAACGTGATGGGTCGGTAGCCCCACACCCTGCGTCGAGAAGCGGTCCCGGTATAAATTCTGTCCACCGAGGGCACTTTTCATCGTTGTTGGTGTTAGAGCGACCGAATCCACGTGCCCTGTGGAAGTGGTGCTGTTGGTGGTGGGTGTGTACACCCAGATATGGTCAATTTCGCCACCGAATAAACAGCCGACCACAGGGGTAGACTTTCTAACACCCTGCGCACAATAGGGTTGTATCATTGCAGCATCATGGTATTGATCTTGCGCAAGGCGTGTGGAACCAACATGAACACCGAGAATGGAGTTTCTCTCATGCCCAGTACCTTGTTTCTGGAATCCCCCGTGCCTTTTCACATTTACTTCACCTGTCCCCACTGCCAGGCCGTGCGTCAGGTGCCTGAGCAGTATGTGGGCCAGTCGGGTTCCTGTAACACCTGCGGCGGCGCGATTACCATCGACGCCAACACCGCGCCTCCCCTGCCCCGGGTGGCCACCGATTCCCAACCCAAGTCGTGGTATCGGGAACGGCTGGCCTATTTCGAGTATTGTCGGGACCACTACGAAGAGGCCCAGCGGGCCTTCGCCCAGACCACGGACGACGCCCATTGGAAGCAACGCATTCAGGCGGCGGCACGCTGTCAGGAACGGAGCGAGCAGGTGGCCTTCTGGGAGCGCCTGGTGGCGGAAGGTATCCCGTGGTCGGTGGCCTTTGAGTATCTCGTGCACTATTACGTCAAAGAGCACGACTACGAACGGGCCTTCTATTTCTGCACGGTGTACTTCACCAGCGACCGGTGGAAGAACCCCCAGTGCATTGGCAGCAGCAAGATGCTGTTGAAGACCATGCGGAAACTGGATAAGAAATTGTTTGAAGAGTGAAGGGTGAAGGGTGAAGAGTGAAGAGTGAAGAGTGAAGAGTGAAGAGTGAAGAGTGAAGAGTGAAGAGTGAAGAGTGACGATTTCGCTATGGTGTTTTGCTCTTTACCTTTTTGATGATCGTCGTCAAGATGGCGATCAATTCGTTGCACTCCTGCTCGAGATCGGCTACGCGATCGGATGGCACCGTGTCAGTT
Organism: Candidatus Hydrogenedentota bacterium; assembly: GCA_030432675.1. Lineage (GTDB taxonomy): Bacteria > Hydrogenedentota > Hydrogenedentia > Hydrogenedentales > JAEUWI01 > JAEUWI01. The sequence goes on from JAUIMA010000239.1 coordinate 7,584, forward strand.
GCGGCGAGCAGTCTCAGCCAGTAGTGGGTTTCCCGAGCTTCTTTACAGGCAATGCTGTACTTGCTGACAAAGTCAGCCGGACTCTGTGAGGCCTGACCTTCTTCGACGTTTGCACCAATTGAAGTCCCCGAGCGCAGCAGTTGATTCGCCATTGTACGTGGAACACCTGGCTGGTGGCTCAGGTGCTTGCACAGCCCTACAATCCGTATCGAAAATTCAAAAGTCCGGCTTGGCAAATCTGACTTCATAGCGCTCCCCTCTGGTGATGCAAGCGTTTCCTCTTCAAACTTCCCTCTTCAAACTTCAAACTTCACCCTTCAAATTTCCCTATTCCATTTTTTCCAACGGTTCCGCGTTGCCGCGGAAGATGCCGCCAGCGACGCGGGTGGGGGCGGCCCATTTGATGCCGTTGGCGATGACTTTCAAAATGGTCTCGTTGTGGTAGATGGGCAGGGTTTCGTGGCCGGGACGGAAGTAAAAGACCTTACCGAGGCCGCGGTGCCAGCAGCAGCCGCTGCGGAAGACTTCGCCGCCCTGGAACCAACTGATGAAGACCTGTTGATCGGGCTGGGGAATGTCGAAGTGTTCGCCGTACATTTCGGCGAGTTCGAGCTCGATTTTTTCCGGGATGCCGTCCACGATGGGGTGGGCGGGGTCGACGACCCAGAGGCGTTCTTTTTCACCCGTGTCGTTGTACTCCCGCCATTTCAGGTCGCAGGAGGTGCCCATCAGGTTCTTGAAGATCTTGGAGTGGTGGCCACTGTGGAGGACGATGAGTCCCATGCCGTGCTGGACGACCCGTTCCTGGACTTTGGCTACGATGGCATCGTCGACCCGGTCGTGGGCGGTGTGGCCCCACCAGGTCATGACGTCGGTGTTTTCGAGGACCTCATCCGTGAGGCCGTGTTCGGGGTCGTCGAGTTCGGCCACGCGCACGGAGGCGATGCCGGGGACTTGTTCCATGTATTGGGCGAGTTGGTGGCCCAGTCCCTTGGGGTAAAGGGCAGAAACTTTGGGGTTGGTTTTTTCGTGGACGCCTTCGTTCCAGATGGTGACGCGTAAACCTTCAGACATGGCCGGGGAATTCCTTTCGTGAGGCAGGGTATCGGTTAGAGACGGCATTGTAGGGTGCGGAGGGCGCAGGGTGCAATGGCCCTGAAGGGCGTGGCCGGTGGAGAAAGGTTCGTTGGCGCGTCGTGCAGGACGGTGGCGACGGATAGCTCCTGCGGCGCTACGAAGCTATGAATGCCCCGTGAGGGTGTCTTTTCGGGGTCCCACAGGTGGCACGCGTTCTACCCGTCTCAGGGAGCGCCATGGTGGCCAGGGGTGTTGCGACGAAGAGCGCTGCGATGTTCGACTTCCCCCTTAAAAGGAAGGGGGGACCCTGTGTGGTCAGCGACAGGGTCCCCGAGGGAAGAGAGTCTGAAAGTTGCTTTCAGTAGTTGAAGTATACCGCAGTAGTTTAGTTCCGTCAAGTCCTAAATTTGTTTTTACGTAAATACGTCTTACTTTGGGGCGCGGCTGGTCT
>JAUIMA010000240.1 GCA_030432675.1 Candidatus Hydrogenedentota bacterium
CATTCTCCCCCTGCCCGTCACCGCGAGTACTTTCCACGTGCTCAGCCTCATCGGCCCCCTGTGCAACCTGCTCGTCATACCCCTGCTCACCGCCCTCCTCTGGCTTTGCCTGCTGACCATCCTGGTCGCGCCCTTTTCCCTCCCGATCGCCAGCCTCTTTGGCCACGCAGCGGCCCCCGTCGTTTGGGCCATTCAAACCATTGCTGCCTGGGGGGCCGCGATTCCTTTCGCCCATCGCACCGTGACCAGCCCCTCCTGGATTGCCTGCTTCGCGTGGGGCGCAATGGCTTGCTTTGTGTACCGCGCCCTCATCGACCACCCCAACGTACGACGCCTCACCATACAGGCCGCGGCCTGCCTGGTGCTGACCTGGCTCTTCTGGCAACCCCTATCGCGCCCGGCCACGATGGACTTCCTTGATGTGGGCCACGGAGACGCCACCTTCATCCGAACACCGGAAGGCATTACCCTTCTAGTGGATGGAGGTAATCGCAATGACTACGTCGATCAGGGCGCACGCACCGTCGTGCCGTGGCTCCTTACCCATGGCGTGGACCACCTGGATTATGTGGTGGCAACCCACCCTGACCGGGACCATGTAGGCGGCTTACTTGCGGTGGTGGATACCTTGGCGGTGGGAGAAGTCCTGCTTTGGCCCTGGCCCTCCGACGATGAAGATGCCCGCGCGTTGCGGGAGCACTGCACGGATCGCCAGGTGCCGATTCGGCGGGTCGCTGCCGGAGACCGCCTCCGTTGGGGGACAACGACAATCGATTTGCTCCATCCGCCCGACGATGAAGCCCTCTCCTCCGTTAACGACCAATCCCTCGTGCTTCATGTGCAGTGGCCCGGCATGAATACCTTGCTGACAGGAGATATCGAAGCACCTGCGGAGCGCATGCTCCTATCCGTTGCGCCGCGCGTTGACGTCCTCAAAGTCCCCCACCACGGCTCCCATACCTCCAGTACAGAAGCCTTCCTGAACGCAACTTCCCCAGAAACGGCGATTGTTTCCACCCGCGCCGGCCGCACCCGGGAGGCCATGGCACCTTCGGTCGTTTCCAGATACGAATCCCACGCCATACCGCTCTTCCGAACCGACTACCACGGTGGGGTCCAACTTCGTATCGTGGACGGCACCCCTCAAATTACAACCGCCCGTGAAGCCCGGGGTTATTCACTCGCACCAACCGGACCCTGACCCAAGGCGGCAACAGCACCGAGCGATTCCGATTGGACCCCAGCTACCACCCGCATGGCTTTTGGGTTCCATTCCTCTTTCCAGGGAAGGGATACGGTGTAGTTAGCCAGATCAGTCTCTGCGATGTCGTATCGGGTATACGAACGGACCACCGCCTGATGCACCATGTTCTTCCCCTTATTCTCACCACCGGTCACCTCACTCCGCAGGCCGTCTTCGGCGAGGGCAATCCACAGCACCACGCCCGGCACCGGCTTCAAATCGGATTCGATGGCCACCTCGACCGTCTTGGCATCCCCTTTCCGCTTGGCCGAAACCTTGAGCTGCGCTCTGGGCCGCGTCGCCGGGTCCTGAATCGCTTTCATAGCACGACCCCGGTCACTTCCCACGAAGCCCGTCACACCGTTGACCATCATCTGCGGTGTGTAGACCCGCTCTTCTTTGTGGATGCCCGCATAGGCCTGCTGCCGAAGCGTATATGTTTTATCCGCAAAGGGATCTTTCCAACCGAGCTTGTCCCAATAGTCCACATGATAGGCCAGGGCCACAACCGTGGCGTCTGCGAAAGGTTGGGTCGTGTGCAGCGTGGTAAGCAGGCGATCGGCGGGGGGACAGCTGGAGCATCCTTCCGAAGTGAACAGCTCGACGAGCACCAAATTCTTTTCGGCACCCTGCGCACCGACAGACACCGTCAAGGCCGCAAGGAACAGCCCTGTGATACAAACACTTCGAGCGAACATGATGAAATCTCCTTTGATTGGTATACACCGCTATCACGTGGAACTACGCGACCGGGCGCACTTTGCCGGCACGCCGACAGATGGCATCAAACAGTGCGGAAACAGGCGCTATCCCGTAGTCCGCGAAATTCTTTGGGTTGGACCAGAATTCATCCAGGCAGCCACGGCGTTCCAGATCATAGCACCAGACTTTGATCATCATCTGAGCCTTGTCGAGCCCCCGGAGCAGCCGTGCCTCGGGCGTCTCTGCGGCATCAAACTCGACATGAAGGGCGGACAGGTTACCCGGCAAGCCGTCGAGCATTTCTTCCGTAATGGCCTGCTCCGCCGCCTGCTTCGCCGACTTGAGATGCGCATCAGCCACCGGCATGGGAATATCCATCAGCCGCGCTTCCGCCAGATCATGGACCAGCGCCATGGCCAGGACGCGGTCCCGGTTAAAGGTCTCCGGGTAGCGCTCCACAAACAACAACGCCAACAAGGCCATAAAGTGGCTGTGTGCCGAAACGGATTCGGGCTCGGTCACGCCACGCATTACATACCCCGCTCGGGGGATGCGATCGAGGGGATGAATGGTGCGAAAGAGGGTCAGAATCTCCTCCGTAAACCGTTCGTCTACTCCGGCACCCGTGGATTCGTCAATCGGTGATATCAATGGAGGCTCCATTTTTTTCCTGGGTATCCGCCGCAGAGTCTCCGTCCAACGCACCCTCCACCGCCTCCTTCAGTGCCCCGTTGTCGCCCGGCAGCGATGCCTGGGCGGTGTCGAAATCCTCGGGAAGGGCCTCGAAAAAATCGTCCTCGAAGTGGGCCTGCTCGTCTGCCATGCTCTCGGGCTTGTTTTGAGCCCGAGCTTCACGCAACGCCAGCAGCTGGGCCTGCATGTTTTCCAGGGCCATGGACCAGGTCCTGGCGGCGGCACCGTTTTCCGAGGTGCCGTCGGGCTTGGTCGCCCGGAGTGAATCAAAGGCCGACTCCAGGAGTCCAATACGATGCTCCAATTCCCCCGCCTGAATACTCGCCTGGGCCATCTGACTCGCCGTTTCATACCGTAGGGCGTCCATCTCCGCCGTCTGAATCGCCAGTACCTTTCGGGTTTTGGCCCATTCAAACTCGACCCCTTTCAGACGCTCGCGGGTGCTGACTAAGGTGTCACGCATCTGCTGCTGGGCCAGTCGCGCATCGGACAGGGCATCCCGAAGTTGAGCGGCCTGACCCGCGTCAGCGGCCCGCTCTACCGAGGCCGTGCCCAGTCCATCCACCAGCTCCTTCACGTCCGACTCAAGATCATGGCACAGGGAAGCATGCTGCTGCCCCATTACAGTCAGACTTTCCACCGCTTCCGCGATCATACGCTGCGCCTGGGCCAGCTCTGCCTGCAACGCCGCCGTATTGTCGGAGGCCTGGTTTTCCTCTGCGGCCATCCGAAAAGCACTCAACTCACCCTGCAGACGGGCCTGCTGGGCCATGGCATATTCGGCTTCCTCCTGGAACAAGGCAATCTGGCTCTCTGCAACCGCCTGGGCGGAAGTCGCCTCTTCCAGGGCCTTCATCGCTTCGCCCAGTTGATCCCGGGCCGCCACGGCATCGGTCTGGATGACGGCGGCTTTGCGCTCGACAGCCTGTTTTTCCGCGTCACTTGCCGCCAACGATGCTTCCAGCCGGGCGGACTCCGCCGCCGCGGCATCCGCTTGCTGCTGCAGGGCCGCTACACGCGCTTCCGCCAACTCCGCCGCCCGTTGGGCCGCGCCCGCCGCAAGACCGGACGCTTCCAGTTGTTCCTGCAATGCATCCCGTTGGCGCTGCAATTCCTGTGCCGCCTCTTCCAGCGCCCGCACCCGGTCCGCCGCCTTACCGTCTCCGGCAACGAGCCGGGGCTCCATGGCGACTACCCGGGCCGATGCCAGGCGATTGACGAGGGGTACCGGCAACTGGGCAAGCCGATTGGGGTGTACAGACGACGCAATAACGACCGGATGCTGATAGGCGAGAAACGTTTCGATGACCGCATCAAGCCGCCGCACTTCGGCATCGAAGCGTTCGAGACCATCGACAAGCAATATCGCCCGGCGGCCTTGCAAGGGGGTGCTGTCTTCCACCAGTCCCCGCACTTTCTCGGGAATATCGTCGGGCGTTATCAGGGCCAGGCCCGCGGGCAGGGTGCCTGCGCGCACCTGTTTGGCAATCGCCCAGAGCAGATGGCTCTTGCCACAGCCTTCGGGCCCCAGAAGGACCACCAGCGCCGGACCCATCTCCTCCAGCAGGGCGATACGCCGACATACGGTATAGGCCTCCTGATTTCCGGGGGCCACCTGAAAGGTATCGAAACTTCGTCCCTTCATATCTGCCTTCACTGGTTGTACTACTCGCCTGATGTGCCGGATTGCACGACGCCCATTCTAACACAGACCAATGGCTGTGGGTGCAGTCCTCCAGGAGAAATACGGCCTAAAACTGCTCCGGCCCGATGAAATCCTTCTCGAATCCCGGCACCACCAGTCGGAGCACCTGGCCGATCGCCCCATACAGCGCAAGAAGGGGTGTAACCAGCAACAGCAGCAAATTCAGCGACGGTCCGTCGTTTTCCGCCCGCTTCGGCCGACTTATCAGGTGGATATGTTTCAACGCAACAGCCTCTCTGTCCTCGACGTCTTCCCAACCCACTGCCAGTGTAGGCTGCCGCACCTTCCTGCGCAAGATTTGCCCCCAGATTGGGGCTCGGGCATGGTTGCATCCCGCCCTCCATTCTGCTTCAATAGCACCTACGCGTTTGTTCAGCGCATCCCTGCGTTTGCGCCCGTTTGGGCGGTGATTTCATGGGGTGTCCTGACGGGCACCTTGATGGAACGCGCAGGGCGCAGGCCTCCAACGGATTGCGGGCGTTTTATTCCATATGCCCTGCAACACCCATAATCTGACTACCTGGTAAGGAACACGTGGAATGCCTCACATGGTTCGCTGGCTACTCGCGCTGACTATTATCCCTTTTGTTACCCTCCCAACGCTGGCGTCAGAGTATACCCTGGGGCCTGACTCCCTCCCGCAGGAAGGGGTCCCCCAAGGCACGGTAACCGAGCACACCCTGAGCGACAGCACCGTGTATCCCGGCACCACGCGCCTGTATTGGGTCTACGTGCCCGCCCAGTATGACGGCGCCACGCCTGCCTGTGTCATGGTCTTTCAGGATGGCGGCTCCTATGTTTCCCGCGAGCGGGACTTCCGCACCCCGACGGTCTTCGACAATCTCATCCACCAGGGCGCCATGCCCGTCACCATCGGCATTTTCATTAATCCCGGCGAGTTCCCGGCGGAAACGGAGGGGCAAAAGCCCAAGCGGAATCGCAGTGTCGAATACGACACGCTGAGCGATAAATACGCCCGCTTCCTCCTGGAGGACATCCTCCCCGCCGTCGGCAAGGATTACCACTTGACCGACGAGCCCGATGGCCGCGCCATTGGTGGAATCAGTTCCGGTGGTATTTGTGCCTTTACGGTGGCCTGGGAACGGCCCGACGCATTCAGGAAGGTAATCAGCCACGTGGGTAGTTTCACCAATATCCGGGGGGGCCATGTCTATCCCGCGCTTATCCGAAAGTCGGAAAAGCGCCCCATGCGAATCTATCTTCAGGCCGGCGAAAACGATCTGGACAACGCCCACGGCAACTGGCCCTTGGGCAATAGGCAGATGGATAAAGCCCTTGCCTACGCGGGTTACGACTACAAGTTTGTCATGGGCACGGAAGGCCACAACGCAAAACATGGCGGGGCGATTCTTCCCGAGATGCTGCGATGGCTCTGGCGGGACTACCCCGGGGTCTCCGCGGTGGACGGGGCCCCCTAGGCGGCTGTCCCATTTCGGGAAATGATGAGGCGCCGTCTTATGACGCGTGTCATTTACAGAACCCACCGAATCCGCTACCATGTAGGGGCACTAACCGGTGCCTGATTACCCAACCTGTGGGGCTTATTCTGGCAGTATGCCCCGTCGTTCGCACCCAAATTGTGAGACTATCGACGTGTCTTCACCCGTCAAAAAATACTACGTAGTGGTGGCACTCTTCATGCTACTCCTGCTCACCGCAGTGTTCGATCAGGTGATTCGAAACGTTGTCATCCTTCCCCAATTCCGCGAGCTCGAGCGACAGAAGGCCGACACCAACGTCGTCCGTTGTGCCGACGCCATCTATCGCGAGGCTGCCCACGTCTTTGACACGGCAGGCAGCTGGGCACTCTGGGATGACATCTACTATTACGTGGAAGACCACAACACGGAGTTCGAAGCGTCGAACCTGGTCTGGGATTCCCTCCAGTCCTTTGGGCTGGATATGATCTACATCTGCGACCTGGAAGGACAGGTAATCTGGGGCGAAACCCATCTGGCCGACACCGGCACTACGGGCCATGCCCTTCCTTTCAACGGCACACGACTCGATTTTTCCACTGCCCCGTTCAGCAGTCTTTCCGACTCGGACGCCTATGGCCTGATTCAGACCGATCGTGGCCTCGCCCTCGTCGGCGCACGGGGCATTCACAATAGCGATGGTACGGCGCCCCGTCGGGGGGTGTTGGTCATGGGACGCTTTCTCAATGCCGCCTTGGTGGAGGAAATCTCGGAACGCGTCCATGTGCCCTTTGAGCTCACTCCCCTGAGTACGGAGAATAACGGGGTGCCGGACACCTCGTTGGCTGAACTCCTCGCGACCCAGCCCTCGCTGGTGACCACTCCCACCGCCAGCCAGTGGAATGCCTTTGCCCTGATTCGGGATTTGAATAAGGCGCCTCTGGTCTTGGTGAAAGCCACCGGTGAACGGGATGTAATGGCCCTCGGACGGAAGGCCGCCGGGCTGGTGTCCCTCCTGGTCTTCCTGCTCAGCACGGTCCTAATCGGCACCGCATTGCTCCTGCTGCGTCGCAGCGCCCGCTATTCCGCACGGGTCGAGCGTCAGGTGGCCGAGCGCACGGAGGAATTGGCGGAAACAAATCTACACCTCGAAAGTGCCTTCCATGTGGCCCAGGAGTCCGCTCGGGAAGCCGAACGGGCAAACGCAGCCAAAAGCCTCTTTCTGGCCAACATGAGCCATGAAATCCGCACCCCTATGAACGGGGTCATCGGCATGACCGGACTCTTGCTCGATACGGAATTGTCCGAAACCCAACGACTCTATGCCGAAACCGTGCGTGATTCGGCCGATGCACTCCTCGCCATTATCAACGACATTCTCGATTTCTCCAAGATTGAAGCCGGACACCTCAACTTTGAATCGGTCCCCTTCGACATCCATGAAGTCCTCTCCGGGGCCGCCCGCGTTGTCGAAACCAAGGCGTTGGAAAAGGGTTTGACCCTGCAACTCAACCCGACGGAGGAGCCTATCCCGCCCCTGGTAGGCGACCCCGGCCGACTCCGCCAAATCATCGTCAACCTGCTGAACAACGCCATAAAATTCACCAAAGATGGCTCCGTTCAGATCCAGGTTGAGATTCTCAGTGACACGAAAGATACGATCGAGCTGCGGATCGAAATTGCAGATACCGGCATCGGAATCCCGGAAGCTGCACTGTCCCAACTCTTTCAATCCTTCTCTCAGGTAGATGCCTCGACCACCCGTCGTTTCGGGGGCACCGGCCTGGGCCTGGCCATCTCGAAGCAATTGGTCGAGATGATGAACGGTCACATTGGTGTTGAAAGTGAGGTCGAAAAAGGAAGTCGCTTTTTCTTCACGGTCGTTCTGCAAAAGTCCGCCACGGCACCACCCCCTGCCCCACGACTCGCCGAAATGCGCATTCTCCTCGCCTCGGCTACGGAGCCCTCCCAACACGCGATCTGCCAACACCTCGCCGAGTGGGACTACCAATACGAATGGGTTTCTAGTGATGTGGCCTGCGTACAGCGCATTCAACAGAGCGAACAGCGCGACACCCCGTTCGATATGGTGCTCGTCGACATCGACTCCTGCGCGGACGACGTGGTACACCTCGGCCAGCGACTCGCCGAAGTGTGGCCATCGCAAGAAAAACCCCTGGTCCTCATCGGCAGTGAGAATGACCAGGAAAGCGCCAAGGGGGCCCAAGCAGTCGGATTCTCCGCCTATTTGACCACGCCCGTGGAACGGGGTGCCTTGAAGAACCATCTGGATCAGCTCCTGCTACAAGCTGGACCCGATCACTTTTTCATGAGCACTCCCGGGCAAAAAGATTCGGCGCGAGTCCCGTCTCCCCAGCCTTCCAATAAAATGCGTATCCTCCTGGCCGAGGACAACCGCGTCAATCAGCAAGTGGCGATACACCTCATTAAACGCCTGGGTTTTCTGGTGGAAGCGGTGGACAATGGGCGGGACGCTGTGGCCGCGGTGCAGCAACAGGATTTCGACCTGGTGCTGATGGATTGTCAGATGCCCGAACTCGATGGATTTGGTGCGACCCGAGCGATCCGTGCCTTGCCCGCACCCCAATGCGACCTGACGATCATCGCACTGACGGCAGGCGCCATGGAGGGTGACCGGGAACAGTGTCTGGCCGCCGGCATGAATGACTACATCACGAAACCCATCGACCACCGCGTGTTGGGGGACACCATCCAGAAGTGGCTTGGCAATGGTACCCCGAACCCGAGCTAATCGGTGAGGCTTTCTTCCCGCGCCGTGGCGGTGCTGCGCCTCCAATGCTGCCCATGTTGGAGAGCTACACCCAGGAGCACGAGAGACAGGCCATCCGTCGTGAAACGATACCGGGCAGTTTCCAGGTAATCAAAGGTGCACCCCAGCGCCGCCACCATGAATATGGTGAATCCCATGAACAACAACACGCCACGTTGGGCCGACGTCAATGGGGTGGCGCCGGGACGTAGCGCGCGGTAGACGCCATAGAGGAGCACCAGTGGCAGCCCCAGCAACAGAAACAGATAGGGCGGTGTCCCGGTCATCTCAATGAGCCGACTGTGTTTCGAAAAGTCGAACGGCACCTTTCCATAAAGGACATGGTCGTAAAACGCAATCAGGGGCCTGATGTGCTGTTGGTTCTCCGGTGAAATGGGCAGGGCACTGCTCGACTTGAAGTAGCGGTACCACGATTGCACCGTCGATATCAGGAAATGCTTCGGCTGATGGAGCAAGACATACTTCGCGTCGGCTCCATACTCATTACAATTCTCGATGAACCCATAGTGGT
>JAUIMA010000241.1 GCA_030432675.1 Candidatus Hydrogenedentota bacterium
CTCTATCTGGCGGCCGCCTACTGCCACGAGGCCAACGTCTCGGTGGTGGATTACGCTGCGCGGCTGGATTCACTCCCGGACCCGGCTTCCGACGACAGACGCACTTCTCAGGAGTGCGTTAACACTGCGGTTACACAGACCTTGCGTCACCTATCTGATCAGGATCCCGCTGCGCTGGCCTTGCTGGCACTCTGCTCCTTTCTCGACGCCGAGGACATTCCGCTGGTAACCCTTTATGACGGGGCCCCTTTTCTCCCCAAACGTCTCAGTGCCTGTGTCACCGAGCCCGAATCATTGAATCAAACCTTGTCCCTCTTGTTTCGACTAGGGCTGATTCAGTTTGAGCAAAACAGCATTAACGTACACCCCGAGGTGCAGTCTGCGACCCGGCAGCTACTTGGAAAAGAGCAGGCAAACGCATGGCTGATGACCGCACTTCGTGTCGTGCTTGAGGCCTTTCCCGTAGAATCGGAGTACACCCATCCAATCCCCGCCTGTTCTATCCTGGTTCGGCACGCGCTGGCGGTAACCCGATTGAGCGAACGTGCCGACAACCTCCGGGAAAGTACCGGGGCCCTCCTCAATCAGGTGGGCCTTTACGTGCATGGGTGCGAGGAATATGAACTGGCCCGAACCTGCTTCGAGCGGGCTATCGCGGTGGCGGAGTCCCTCTACGGCACGACGGCTCACCCGACCATTGCCGCCCGCACCAATAGCTTGGGGGTGGTCTTACAGGACCAGGGAAATTACGCGGAAGCGCGGGACTGTTATAAACGGGCCTTTGCCCTCTGCGAGGCCATTTACGGCCCCGCCCGAGATGCCGCAATGGGTCCGGCCCACCGCAGCATGCTGACCATGCCCAGCCGCAATCTCTGCCAGGTACTGGAGCTGATGGGAGATATCCCGGCGGCCAAGGCGGCTTATGCAGAAACCATTGAGATTTTTATCGAGGTGTTCTGCTGGAACCACTCCGTCGTCGCCGAATGCCTCAACGGACTCGGGCAACTCCACCATCACCAAGACGAGCACGCGCAGGCCCAAGCCTGCTTTTTACGCGCGATTCAATCCGAAGAAAACGCCGACGAACCCGTGCTGGGTGCTTTGGCACAGTACACCCGCAACCTTGCGCACAGCCTCATGGAAATTAAACGCTATGAGGAAGCCATCAAGTTTTATGAGCATGCGCTCTTGTGTGACCGGGATGATTATGGGCCCGTCCATGAAACGGTGGCCAACGATCTGGCGGGAATAGCGCGGGTGCATCGCGCGCGGTCACGGTATGAGGAAGCCCATCAGTGCCTCGACGAGGCCCTGGCCATATGGGAGAACTTGCGCCTCGGGCCCACCGTTTCCAAGGCGCTATTGTGGCGACAGAAAGGCCGCACCTTCCTTGATGCCTATGACGACGAAGATGCCATTCGTTGCCTGACACAGGCGCTGGCCCATACCGAAAAGGCAGCCGGGCCGGACTCACCTGTACTCGGCCCGGATTATATCTATCTCGCCCGGGCCTTAGGCCACCTGGAGCGCAATGAGGAAGCAGAAGCGGCACTGTTGAAGGCCTATGAACTCCAGCAGACGACACCGTGGATGGACCCCGATGGATTGAATGCCTTATACGGTCGCCTCGTCCGGAACTACCGCGCCCAGGAGAACTACTTTCAGGCTGCGGTCTTTCAGGAACAGGTGCTTCAGAATGATCTCGTACGCTTTGGGGAGAAGGATGACCGGGTCGGGGCGGACGCGTATGCCTTGGGGAATCTCTACATTGCCCTTGGAGAAATGGAAGAAGCAGCGCGCTTCCTAAGCCTGGCCGATGAAATCTTCACCGCATCGCGGGGCCCTTCCGACGAGCGGACCATGCGCGTGAGGAAGAAGCGGGACACCGTGTTAGAACTTGCGGCACAGCGCGGCGCGCCCTCAACGTAACCGGTTACATCGGGCAGGCCCATCCTCACAGGTCGGAAGATGAATACTCGCGGTTCTCGATAAAATCACGGCAAATCATATAAGGCGCAATCGGAGGGGTATAGTCCAGGAAGAGCTGCCAGCAATGCACGGTCCCCGTGGCATCCCCTGTGACACAATAGCGCCCGTTCTGACTGAGATCCAATGGTGCCGAGCCCCGCAAACTGCGAAGGCACTGTCCTGTCTGCAAGTTCCAAATCTTGATCGTTCCCTGCGAAGAGGCAGAAACAACGAAACGGTTCGAGACGTCGATTCGGGCATCAACGACGGCCGTCCGGTGCCCGTGGAGCGTACGAATGATTTCCCCACGTCCGAGGTTCCAAACCTTGATCCGGGAACCACTGCTGGTGACGGCAAAGGGCCGGGTATGGCTCACGTCCATAGCGAGCACGGCACCCTTGTTTTGCCCCAGAGATTTCAGGCTTTTTCCCGATTGCAGGTCCCAAACCCGTAGCATGCCGGACTCGTGCCCCGACAGGGCATAGAGACCATTCTGACTGAGGGAAACGTTGAGAATGGCGCTGTCATCGGTATCGACGACACGGGTGCAAGCACCGCTCGCAAGGTTCCAATGCCGAATCGTGCCATCCGCTCCGCCAGATATCAACGTCCCCTGATTCTCTCCCACGGAAAGACAATGGACCGGACCCTCGTGACCGACGAGTTCCGCCGTGCAGGAGCCGTCCTGGGTATTCCAGACGCGAACCACCCCATCGGCACCCGCCGAAACGGCGACTTTCTCGCAATTTCGAATCGCCAACGCATTGACCACGCCCTCGTGGCCCAACATGCTCTGTGAGACGGAACTGGAACCGCGATCCCACAACCGTATTTTTCCCGATTCACAACCGGTCATAATCCACTGCCCATCGAAGGACGCGTGGACTGCCGTAATGGCAGTAGAATGGGCACGACTCTCCCAGATGGGCAACTTATCCTTCGTCGTCCATTCGTGCGAGATGGCCATTCCGAAGGAAACTTCCCGAGACCGACGAATCTCCCGCGGTAGATTATTGAGGATCTTGCACGCCGTAGTCGCATCACCGCGCTCGACCAGGACCCGGGCGAGGAGATACCGCGGCAGCCATTGCTGCTCGTGGATTGCACATAGTCGGTAAAGCTTGGCTACCACTTCATTGTCGGAAATCCGACCGTGACGCCATTGATGAAGGGCCAGGTTGTAGCGGGCTTCGATGTGGGCCGGATCGACCGTTCGAATCTCCGTCCAGAGAACCTCGGCCTCCTGCTTGTGACCCAGTTCCGCGAGGGAGGCCGCCCGATTGTTCATCAAGTCATGCTTTTGTACCTGGATGTCGGGCAGGGGACGAAAGTAGGGCTGCCCCAGATCGCGTTCGTGTACCTCCTCCAATAGATGGGCCAGTTGCAACATGCTGGTAGGCCGGGCTTCCGGGTCATCCTCGAAACACCGGGACAGCACCGGCAGAAGGGACGGGGGCATCACGGGCACCATATCGTATCGTGCCCCGTGGCGCAGAAGCGTCTCCATCACGGTGCGGGCCTCGGTCCCGTCCTGCCAGAATACTTCGCCGCTGAACATCTCAATAATGGCGAGTCCCAAGCTCCAGATATCGCTCTGGGCCGTCACTTCGTTCAGCTTTTTATAATCGGGGGAGGTATAGACCGGCGTACCGCCAAGGGGCCCCCACCGGACCAGACGACCGGAGGATACACCACTCTCGCTTTCCGCCACGCCGACCCGGGCCAATCCAAAATCGGTCACTTTCACATCGCCGGTGGCAGAAACCAGCATATTTTTTGGCTTTACATCCTGGTGCACCACGCCATTCTCATGGGCATGGTGCAGGCCTCGTGCCACCTGAATGGCAATATCGAGGATACGATGGATGATAGCGTCTTTATCACCCTCATAGAGGCCTTTCTCTTTGATCAGCCGCCCCAAATCCTGGCCCTCGACCAGTTCCACAAACACCCGTGGAATATCGCCCAGACGGCGCACACAATAACAAACCACGGTATTGGGATGGGGGGGCAGATTGGTCCAGGTTTCGCACTCGTGCTCAAAGGTATCTACCCAGCCCTGTTCCGAGACCAAACGCTTTTTGGGGCTCTTCACGGCCACATCGATACCCCATCCCCGATGATGGACCCGGTGAACAACACCCATTCCGCCCCGACCGAGCTCTTCGCGGACGTCGTACATCTCCATCAGAAGATCGCCCTTATTCCAATTAAAGGGAATGGAATCGGCGTCGTAGTGGTGAAGGACCTCGCGATCCGATGGATGAACGGGGGGCGTCACGTTGTAGAACGTCACATAAATGGGAAATTCACACACCGTGCACCGGCACATACGCCCAAAATGGCGACTGCGGACACGCATCTTATTGCCACACTTGCAGGTGACACTATAGCGCTTCAGTGTTGACTTCTTTGTAGCCAATCCAACAGCCCCTCGGCCTGTTGCCCGAACGGCTGACCACGTTCGGCACGCATTTCCGACAGTCACGGGTAATCCCGTGACCCCTACGACAACAACAAGCCCCTCCTTACACTCTATCTTACCACCTTTTCTCCGTTTTCAACCACACTCGTCCTGACAATTAGGAGATAAGTAAGAATTCGGTTAGCGCACAGCAGGAAGAGCGCTATGCGAATTCCCAGCTCATCGAACTCTGCGGAGAGCAGTATCAGTACCGCCATCATCACCACCCGCCCTACGGCAAGTGGCACCTCACTGGCGCACATATATTCAATACGCTGGGCGGGCTCTTCCGCACAATGGTCGATGACGTCCAGTCGAATACTCGAATAGGGAATCATAAAGAGTGGCAGGGCAACCGAACGAACAAAGCCGAATACCACCAGACTTACTACCGTAATGTCCCACCCGATAATAGCCCCGGCAGTGACGAGTAAGGCAGCGGCCAGGGCCATGGCCGGACGTCGGGTCTGGGGCGTGATATATTTTCCAATCGCAAGGGAAACGAGGATACCGGCCAGAAACTGAAACGCGGTGAAGGCCCCGACGGTCGTGGGACTGCCGGTCTCTATATACATGGCCAGCCCCAATAGAAAGTAAAAAATGTGGAAGGAACCCGCCTGGGTGGCGGAGGCCAGCATTACCAGACGCCAGTCCCGCTGGTCCCGCCCGGGGAAGAGGGCCCGTTTCAGTCGAAAGGGGCGCCCGGTGGCATCGCGTTCGATGAAAAAGCTCCCTGCGACGAGCACACCGTACAAGACGGTGGCGACGCCGAAGATAAGCTGGTAGCCGATTTCATCCACGGGAGCCACGTAGAGCACCAGCGCACTGACCGCCGGCGCGGCGAATCGGGCCGTACCCACCAGGGCGTTCATCCACCCGAAAAAGTAATCACGCTTGTCGGCTTCTACGGCATCGTAGTTGAAGGTATTGTTACCGGCCCAGAAAAACCCCCAGGCGACGCCCAGCATGGCCCCGAGGGCGACCGTATGCTCGGCGGCGTCGGCCTGCAACCACAGCAATAGACCGTAGTAGGCCCCATGGAGCGCAACACCGATGCGAAAAACATGGAGCCGGTCGAAACGCTGGGAGTACCACCCTGCCAAGAGATAGACCCCGGGGGTAACGAGATAGAGGGCCAGATAGTGGAAACACACCACATTGATGTCGTGGCTGTTGACCCAGAGATAGACTCCCACAAAAACGCCACACAACGCATCCGCCACGTTATAGAGCACGTTGAGCGCCAATACCATCCGCGCCTGAAAAGAAAGCGCTCTAGATTGAAACACTGTGGGGAACTCCCGGATTGAAAAGGGCAGACGACCACGTCGGATGGCTTGAAATCCGGCGAAGAATACGTAACAATAGCAGAGAGTATAGGGCGGCAGGGCGAAGGACGCAACCTCCTCTGTTGTCAGGCACCCAACCTGTTCACATCCCCTTGGCACCCGATGGATGCCTGCGGTTTCGGGTCGGTGTACATTCCACAACCGCCAACAATGGAGAAATGACATGTCACTTTCGAGAAGAAACTTCCTCGGCACATCCGCCGCGGCAGTGGTTGCCGCTGGCACCATGGTTAAGGGCAAGGTGGAAGGAGCCAACGAAAAGATCAACATGCTCGTCATGGGCGTCAATGGTCGGGGCAATGCCCACATCAAAGCCTGGATCGATTCCCCCGACACCAACATGTATGCCTTTTGTGACGCCGACGCGCGCATCCTGAAAATGAAGGCCGACGGCTACGAAAAGAAGTACGGCATTCAGATTAAGCGTTACACCGACATCCGCGAAGCGCTGCAAGACCCGAATATTGACGCCGTGTCTATCGCCAGCCCGAACCACTGGCACGCCCTCGCCACTGTGTGGGCTGTGGAAGCGGGCAAAGATGTCTACGTCGAGAAGCCCGCGTCGCACGAAGTTTTTGAGAGCCATCAGCTGGCCAAACTCGCCGCCTCAAGCGACCGGATCATTCAGCATGGTACGCAGAGCCGCTCCAAGACTTCCTGGCTGCGGGACATCCCCCTCCTCCAGTCTGGCGAGATCATTGGCAACATCCACACGGCCCGCGCCCTCGGATACAAGAACGGCAACCGGGGCTCTCTCGGCCATGAGCCGAATAAAGAAGCACCCAATGGCCTCGACTGGCGCCTCTGGCAGGGGCCCGCGTCGGAGCAGTCCTACAACAAGCTCTACCATCCCTATAGCTGGCACTGGTTCTGGCACTACGGCAATGGCGAAATCGGCAACCAGGGTGTACACCAGATGGACGTGGCTGCCTGGGGTATGAACAAGGGCATTCCGTCTAAGGTCTACAGCGCGGGTGGCCGGTACACCTATGACGATCAGGGCGAGACGCCCAACACCAATGTCGCCACCTTCACCTATGACGATGGCTCCATGCTGGTCTTTGAAGTTCGCAACCGTTGGACCAATGACGAAGCCGGTGTGAACGTGGGCAACCTCTTCTACGGCGAGGGCGGTTACTATGTGGAAGGCCAGGGCTTCTTCGACACGAAGAACCAGCCTATTGAACTCGACGCGAGCAAGTACCCCACCCCCGAAGCACCCAGTCACTTCCAGAACTTCATCAATGCGGTGAAGTCTCGGGACAAGGGCGAGATCAAAGGCACGATGGATGACGCCCATATGAGCTGCACCTGCTGCCATCTGGCCAACACGTCCTATCGCCTCGGCCGTTCGCTGAATTTCGACCCGATGGCCCTCAAGTTCGCCGACGACGAAGCCAACAGCTACCTCAAGCGCGAATACCACCCGGACTTCGTGATGCCCACCATCGCCTAGTCTCAGAATCCCATAGCATGTAACGAACGCCGTAGCCCTCGGGCTACGGCGTTTTTTATGCTGCCCCCCCCCCTGGCCCGCCCCTTCCCCATGTGAAACGGGATGGCGCGCCAAGGTATGATGGAAGTTCACAGGCTGCCCTGAACCCAACCGACCTCTGAAAGTGAAGTTCATGAGAAAATCCCGCTACCTGCTGCTCCCCCTCGTAATCGCCCTTTGTGGTTTCGCCACAGCCCAACAGCCCACCGACCTCGAACATCACATCGCCGCCATCGAGAAAGACAAGTTTCACGGCTGGCCGGCCAACAATGGCGTGTGGCAATGGGGCGAAGAAATTCTCGTGGGATTCACCCAGGGTGACATCGTGGTCCGTGACAGCCACAACATCACGGGTATTGAGTCCGCCCACTTCGCCCGCAGTCTGGATGGCGGCGAATCGTGGAAGACCTTCGACCCGGAAAATTTCCTCGATGACGAAAACGTCAAGTGGCTCCCCAAGGGCAAGAAGCAGCCCACTGAAACCCTCGACTTTGAGCACGAAGGCTTCGCGATGCGCGTCTTCGCCACGGGCTACCACGGCAACGACGACCCGGAAGCAGGCTTCTACTACTCCTATGACCGGGGTGCCACCTGGAAGGGCCCATGGTATCTCGGGGACCTCCACGAGCAGCCGGAATTCCTCGGGCGTAACCTCACCCCCCGCACCGACTATTTCATCACGGGCAAACACGAGGCCTATCTCTTCGTCACCGCCAATGGTCGGGGCGAATCCAAGACGAGCCAGGTCGCTTGCGTACGGACCACGGATGGCGGTGTGAGCTTCGACTTCGTGGGCTGGGTCACCCCCGACACAGAAGAATTCCGCGCTATCATGCCCCAGACCATCCGACTCGCCAAGGACACCTTCCTGTGCACCTTCCGCAAGATCTATGTGAACCAGAGCGTGCTGGAAAGCACTATCGAGGCCTACGTTTCCGAAGACCGAGGCAACACGTGGCGATACCAGAGTACCATCACGAAAATCCGTGAAAACTCCAATCCCCCCGCCACCGTGCAACTCGCCGATGGCCGCATATGCTCCATCTACGGCGACCGGGACACGGCGAAGCTATGTGGCAAATACAGCGACGACAATGGCAAGACCTGGGGCGAGGAGTTCATCCTCCGGGAAGACTACAAGAGCCTCGACGGCTGGGCCGACATGGGCTATCCCCGCCTCGTGCAGCGGGGCGACGGCAAGCTGGTCGCGATGTATTACTGGTCCACCGAAGAACACCCCCAACACTTTATCGCCGCGACAACCTGGACACCCTAATTGCAGCCTTTTCTTCGAACCACGAATCCCTCTTATCAAAAGTAGCCGACGGGGCCACCGACAGGATGAGTTCTCCATAGTCAAACAAGGAAACGGCGGGTGCCACGGACAGGCCCGGTCGGGTTTGTTCGTGTGATTCACGTGAAGGCATAGAGCTCCGTGGCGCTTGATTCCCCTTCCGTTCCAAATAAATCTCACGCAGAGGCGCAAAGCCGCAAAGAGAAGCAACTCCTGTTACCCAACGCTCGCCCCAAAACTAACTGCCAAACACACGAACGAGAACACCAAACAGATACCGATTCCTTCGCGTCTTTGCGCCTTTGCGTGCCAATTTTTTACGCCTACGCTATTGCCACCCCATCGCCATCCCTACGCTGAAGCACGCCCTCCGGTATCCGGTGTTTCGCGAGGCGGGCCAAATTAAGCGGGTCGTTGGTCGGGCTATAGTAACGCGTATCCCCGTTATCCGTGCTGAGTAAGAGATAGGACTGCTGGAGCAGGGTATCCCACCGAAGTTCGGCGCGTTGCACCGCCTCAAATCGGTGTGGTGGC
>JAUIMA010000242.1 GCA_030432675.1 Candidatus Hydrogenedentota bacterium
GATGACCCCTACTCCCCTCTCTTATGATGCCATTGTGATTGGTGCCGGTGCCGCCGGACTGTTTTGCGCGCTGAAGGCCGCCGAACGGGGCCGTCGCGTGGCGCTCCTCGAACACAACGACAAGGTTGGCAAGAAAATCAGTATCTCCGGGGGCGGGCGCTGTAATTTCACCAACATCCACACGGAACCCGGCCGCTATCTTTCCAACAATCCCCGCTTTTGCTATTCCGCTCTGGCCCGTTACACGGCCCAGGATTTCATCGCCTGGGTAGAGGGCCATGATATCGCCTATCACGAGAAAAAACTGGGACAACTTTTTTGCGACCGTTCGGCCCAGGATATTATCGACGCCCTGGTGAACGACTGTCGGCAGGCTGGTGTCGATATCCATCTGGGATGCGCCGTGACGTCGGTGGAGAAGGGTGACCACTATCGGGTGGACACCTCCCTGGGTGAATTTCAGGCCCCCGCCGTGGTGGTGGCGACGGGGGGGCTTTCCATCCCCAAACTGGGCGCGACGGATTTTGGCTATCGTCTGGCCGAGCAATTCGAACTGCCCCTCATCCCCTGCACACCCGCACTCGTGCCCTTTACCCTGGAAGGGGAAGTCCATGAAAACCTGATGCCCCTTTCGGGCGTATCTTTTGACGCCGTGGTCTCTATCGGGAAGCGACGCTTCGAGGAAGCCGTGTTGCTCACCCACCGGGGTTTGAGCGGCCCGGCCATCCTCCAGATTTCGTCGTATTGGGAGCCGGGTCAGGCCATCCGGCTGAATCTCTTCCCGGAGACCCGCCTCGATGAAGATTTGCTCCAGCTGAAAGCCAATACACCGTCGGTATCTGCCAGTTCTTTTCTGCGCACCCGCCTTTCCGCCCGTTTCGCTAAAGTCCTGTGCGAACACCACGGCTGGGATCGTAACCTGGGCGAGACGGCGGATAAACAGCTGCGCCAGATGGCCGAGCAGCTCCAGCGCTGGGATATACCCATCGCCGGTACGGAGGGCTATGCGAAAGCGGAGGTCACCCGGGGCGGCGTGGACACCAAGGCCCTTTCCCCCAAGACCATGGAGGCCAAGAAGGCTCCGGGACTTTTCTTCATCGGGGAAGTGGTAGACGTGACGGGTTGGCTGGGCGGTTACAATTTTCAGTGGGCCTGGGCGTCTGCCGCGGCGGCGGCCGAGGCACTCTAAGGAGAGTCTTCAACCCCCCACGCGCATCACCGGAAACTTGCCTCGGTCATCGCCCTTTGCTTTAATGGGCGGTCCACTTGCTAACCCCCTGATGAGGTATTTCCCGTGCGCTATCTTGCCCTGCTGTTGACCCTGTATTGCTCTCTTCCCCTGGCTGCTGCCCCCTTGGCCGAAGCCTGGCGATCGCCCTACGCCGGCGATAATGCCCAGGGCGATCATGTGGTGGCCTTCTGGACCTTCGACGGAGCGGGCGAGGTGGTTACCGACGCCTCGGGCAAGGGACACGATGGAAAACTGGCGGGAACCGAGCGAAACCCCGATGGAAAATTTGGCGGGGCCGTGACCTCCTTTCGTGGGGCGCCGGTGGAAGATGTGCGCCATGCCGTTCATGTGCCCTCCGCCCCCGCCTTATCGCCCCAGGGAGCCTTCACCCTCGAAATGTGGGTGCGCCCCAGCGCGGAGCTCGCCGACTATGGCGGTGCTCACCTCCTCGACAAGAAATATGTGGCCCACAGTGACTATCAGTGGAAACTCGACCCGCCGGATAGCCAGGGACTCCGCCAGATACGCCTGACCCTGGGCTTTGGCGACGATTCAGAAATCTGGTGGTCCACCGAGAAGGCCCCCTTTGAGGCGGGCACCTGGTACCACCTCGCGGTGACCTATGATGGCGCAGGCACCGTGCAGTTTCTTCAGGATGGCCGTAGTCTCGGCGGCAACACCAAGACGGGGCGGGGCACTATCCATCCGGGCACCCACGTGCTTTCCATCGGCGACCGGGTGGGCAGCACCTACACCGGCTTTCCCGGTGACATCGACAATGTGCGCATCACCCGGGGCGTACGGGAATTCCGTCCCCTGACCCTGGCTGCGACCCACCGCCGCGCCGTCTATCGACGCATGGAGGAAAGTGCGGCCCTGGCCTTTGAGGTCACCAATGTCAGCGCTATCGCCCAATCCAATGTGGAAGTAACGGTGCGGGTGCCGGGTATGGCCCCAGAGCACACCACAATACCGAGTCTGGCGTCTGGCGATGCCCACACCGTAGCTTTCGCGTTGGACACCCGACTTCGCCCGGGCAAGTACGGGGTGGAAGTCACCTATCTCCTCGGCGATAAGACCTACCGCAATACGGAGGAATTTCCCGTGACTATCGTGGATCGGGAGCTTCCCCACCGCATGCCTGTGGTTATGTGGGGCGTCGGTGGCGTGGAGCAAGTGACGGAGAACACGCCCAAATTAAAGGAGCTGGGATTCACCCACTGTCTGGGACTTCGGACGAGCTACGCGGACATCTGGGAGGCGGGTGAAGCCGTCCCGGCAACCTCGGAAGCCGCCCTGGTAGACAGCTACCGTATGCTGGACCAGGCCCTGGCCGATGACCTCGGTGTGGTCATCAGTGTGGGCAACGGACACTGGATGGATAAGAAACCGGAGCTCTTGCGCATTAACGCAGAAGGCACGCCCTATGAACGGGTGAATCCCTGTTGCAATCTGCCGGGCGTGGTGGACTTTTCGCGCAACGTGGGCCGCTCCATTATCGAGAGCTACGGCGACTTTCCCGCCTTCGACGCGGCGCTCATCAACAGTGAAGTGCGGGACAGTTCCCAGGTGTGTTTCCACACGGAAGATCGGGACGCCTATCGCGCTGCGACGGGCAAGGCGTATCCGGAATCGGTGGTCATTAAAAACGGCGTCTCCTACACGACCCTGCCGGACTTCCCGGCCAACCGCGTGGTGCCCGATGACCACGCGTTGCTCGAATTCTACCGCTGGTTCTGGCGGGAAGGGGACGGGTGGAACGGGGTGCACTCGGCGGTCAATGAGGGCCTGAAATCTACGGGCCGCGACGACCTCTGGACGTTCTTCGACCCGGCGGTTCGGGTACCTTCGCTGTGGGGTAGTGGCGGGAGTGTGGATTATATTTCGCACTGGACCTACAGCTATCCGGACCCCCTCCGCATTGGCCTGTGCACCGACGAACTCTTTGCCATGGCGGGTGGCAATGATGCCCAGGACGTGATGAAGATGACCCAGATTATCTGGTACCGCTCTCAGACCGCCCCGGCGCCCGATGGCGCGGCACCCAGCACCGAACAGTCAGCCTGGGAAGACTACGACCCCGACGCGGCCTATATCACCATCGCGCCCATGCACCTGAAGGAAGCCTTCTGGACCAAGATTGCCCGGCCCATCAAGGGCATCATGTATCACGGATGGCAGTCCCTCGTGCCCACGGAAAGCACGTCGGCCTATCGCTACACCCACCCGGAAACCCAGGGGGTATTGAAAGACCTGGTGCACCAGGTGGTCGAGCCCCTCGGCCCGACGTTGCTCCAGGTCCCTGCGGCTCCGGCCGATGTGGCCTTCCTGGAAAGCTTCACCGCCCAGATTTTCGCCGGACGGGGCACCTATGGCTGGGGCGGCTCCTGGGCGGGCGATGCCTATCACGTGCTGCAGTACGCCCACCTCCAATCGGAGATCGTCTACGAAGAAACTATTCAACAACGGGGCCTGGATGGATTCAAGGTCCTGGTCTTGACCGATTGTGATGTCTTGCCGGAAAGTATCGTCACGGCGGTCCACGCCTTCCAGGCACAGGGTGGCATCGTGGTGGCGGATGAGCGGGTGTGCCCTGCCATCGTCGCCGATATAAAACTCCCCGTTTACCTGCGCACGAAAGATGCCGCCGCCGACAAAGCGGCCCTCCTCGAACGTGCTGCGACCCTGCGAAGTGCCCTTGACGAAACGTATCGCCCTGCCGCCGATTCTACCGAGGCCGAGGTCATCCCCTATCGTCGGCGCTTTGGCACGACGGACTATCTTTTTGCGATCAACGATCGCCGCGAGTATGGCGACTATGTGGGGCAGCATGGCCTGGTCATGGAAAAGGGCTTGCCCGCGAACAGCACCCTTAGCCTCGCGCGGATCGGACACGTCTATGACCTGCTGGAAGGACGCCCCGTAATGCCCACCACGACGGAAAACGGGTTGGCGGTGGACGTAACCCTGGAGCCCGGCGGCGGACGTTTACTCATGGTCACGGAAAAGGCTATCTATGATGTGGTGGTCGCCGGGCCGGAAACGGGGAAACGGGGGAATACCTCCGCCCTGCACGTGACGGTGGTAGACGAAACCGGTGCTCCGATTGACGCGGTGGTGCCCCTGGAAGTAACGATTCTGGATCCCGACGGACGGCGTGCCGAGCGCAGTGGTTTTTACGGCGCGGCGGGCGGCACCTTGAACCTGAGCCTGGACCACGCCCCCAATGACACGCTGGGCATGTGGACCGTGAAGGTTCGGGAAGGCGCCTCGGGCAAGACGGCGCTGCACTTTTTCCGGCTGGAGGGGTGAAAAAAAAGACGAAGGGTATTAAGGACCTAAAGGACTTAAAGGACGAAAAGGACACGTAACGTTTATGGGTGTGGTGGTGGCAGAGCGTCTTTTCTCAAGCGCCAATGCGCTATGGGGAGATACTCGGCCTTGCTCTTGTAGCACGGCCCCATGGCTACCTGTCCTTTAAGTCCTTTCCGTCGTTTAGGTCCTTTCCTTCACTCTACGTGAAAGAGGCGCTCCCCGGGGATGCGCTCCTGACCGAAGCCCGGGCCCGACCAATACACCTCAAAGGCCGAGCGCATGCCCGCCTGGAAATACTTCACCTCGATGGCATGCAGGCCCTTCTTCAGGGCCACGATGCCCGCGCGGGTTTCGGCGCGGTGGAGGCCGTCGTTCTCCACCACTTCATTGCCGTCGACGTAGAGTCGGCTCCCGTCATTGGATTCGGTGTAGAAAGTGTACATGCCGTCTTCGGGCACCTCGATAAAGCCTTCAAAGACCAGGGCAAACTCATCTTCCGGACCTTTCACATCCATCGTGATGACCGGCGAAATACCCGCCGCCGTGGTAGGGCTATCCCGGAAGTCCGCAACCGCTTCAAAGGAGCCTACGATATAGCGGTAGGCAATACCCGGTGCCAGGCCCTCCGGCGTGACGGCAGGCTGGGCCTCGAATTGCACGGTGTCGCCCTGTAACGTACTGGAGAAGGTCTCCTTGTACTCCGCCAGGGTCGTCTGATTTTCGTCCATCCGGGTCACGCCTGCTGCTTCGGCCACCGTGAAGAAACGACGCACCCGATCCGCAAAAGCGGGGTCCACCGTGGCGGTAAAGGCGCTGTGGTCAATCTTCACGCCCGCGAGCCCCGTGCTGTTGGCCCGGTCGAGGATGGCATACTCCACCGGCAAGCGGGCCGCACGGACACGGCTGAGCACCTCAGGCTTATGGGCGACGCGGGCCTCGGCTTCGTCCCACAGGGCACTGGCGCGGACAAGCAGCCCGTCATTGAGGAAGGGCGCGGTGCGGGGACCCACCCAGATATCGGCATGGAGGTTCTTTTCCATGACGTGGTCATGGAGCAGGTCAATGTAGGTGCGAATGGGTTGCGCGGCATCCCCATAGACACTCGTCAGAAACTCGTTGATAGCGCGATCTTCACCGTAGTGGGGATTCCACAACAGCTTGGCATTAAGGTGAGCACTCAGCTCGGAGAACTCGCCGCCCAGGGTGTTGTACACATCCTGTTCGAAAATCCCCGTCACATTATTATCTATGAAAAGTTGAATGTTGTCATTCCGCACCCGCAGGTTGGGGTAAGGGCAGAGGTAGCTGCGGAAGCTGGTGACATAGTCCCAAATCCAGAGCCGGTCGGAAACGGTAGACCAGCCTTCCAGGTCGGCCACAAAGGCGCCGTTGTCGGGATAGTCGCTGGTTTCCAGGGGCTGCATGAAGTCGCACTCGATACTGCAAAGACGGATGATGACGTTATCCCGGGGGCGCATATGGGCGGGCGGCTTGCGGGTGTACTGATAAGCCAGGGTCTCAATGGCCTTGTCGGGGTAGACCTTAGACACGGCCTCGGCCACCTGGTTGACCAGGTGGAGCACGGGGCCCATCTGGCTACCTTCCCGCTCCGCGATGGCAGTGCAGTTATCACATTCACACCAGTTGAGCCAGTCATTTTGAGAGACGGAATAGACGAAGGCATCCGGGTCGGCGGCGATGCGCGCCAGGACCCGCTCGGTGCACAGGCGGATGACCTCTTCGTTGGTGCAGCAGAGTTGGGTGCGCTCCCCCAGTCGCTCCCCGTTTACCAGCGAGTAATATTCGGGATGCTCGGCAAAAAACTCGCTGGGCGGCAGGAGCACATCGAAGGTATGGACGAAGAGCCCCTTACCAAAGCGGACCTTGCCCCCGTGTTTTTCTTCCAGGGCGGCGGCGCTGCTGTTCATGCGATTCCGGGCGCACCAATCGCCATCCCGCGCTTCGGTGGTGAAGGGTTCGCGGGATTCGAGCACGGGCACGACCCGCTTGCTGATGGCGGGGATGGCCAGGTCGGCAATGGTGGGGATATGGGAGACTGTGGCGGTGAACCAACGACAGCCATAGTGCTCCTCGAGCAAATCGTAGACACCATACAGGGTGCCCCGCACGTCACTGCCTGCGATGACCAGGTGGGGTCCGATGTTCTGCAGCACGTAACCCTCGTCACCAAGTCCTTTCAGGGCGTGAGACAGTGCCACGCCGGCGGGCTCTTCCTGCATCAGGGTTTTCGTATGGGCATTAACGCCGAGCACGAAGGCCGCTTCGGGCAGCGGTTCCGTATCGAGGGTGAGGGCGTATTCCTTGCCCGACATTTGCTGCAGGAAATGCTGAAGCTCTTCGGCGGCATGGCGCGTGGACGGCGAGGCTTCCGCGCCCACCACGATGGCGGGTTGGGCAGGGGTAAGCGATGGCAAGAGCAAAAAGGCAACGACGTACGACGTCACGAAACTACGGACCCGACTCATGTTTCTTCCTTTGTGGTGAGGGGCTACGGTATTGAGCGATGCGGTCTTTGCCCGATGGGACATATGGGGCATATGGGTCGTAGGAGACCAATGGGGAAATCGGAAAAACTGGCGGCGATAGTGGCTGCCTGGCAAGACAAACGCGGCGCAGAAACCCGACAAAGACATACGCCCCATAAGACCCATACGTCCCACAGCCCTGAAGAAGCCGCCAACGTCCACGAAAGCCGTCCGTCGTCTAAGCCCCGATCAGCTTTTTATTGAAGACACCTTCGTTGATCGTGGGACGTTCCAGTCGACCGCCATGATTATAGGTAAGTTCCATATTGTCGAGCCCCAGGAGCCCCAGAATGGAGGCGTGGATATCGTGGACGTGCATCTTGTCTTCGATGGCATAGAGCCCCAGCTCGTCGGTGGCACCGATAACCTGGCCACCCTTCACGCCGCCACCGGCCATCCACATGGAAAAGCCCGTGGGATTGTGGTCGCGGCCATCGCCTTTTTCACTCATGGGCGTACGGCCGAATTCGCCGCCCCACACCACGAGGGTCTCGTCCAGGAGGCCCCGCTGTTTCAAGTCTTTCAACAGGCCGGCCACCGGCTTGTCCATGCTGTGACACAGGGCACTATGTTTCTTTTCGATACTATCGTGGGAATCCCACTTGCTGCCTGTGCCACTGTAAAGCTGCACAAAGCGCACGCCCCGCTCCACGAGGCGGCGGGCCATGAGGCAGTTGCGTCCGAAGACTTCGGTCTCCTTCTCATCGAGGCCGTAGAGATTCTTGATGTGTTCCGACTCGCGGTTGAGGTCGACGGCTTCCGGCGCCTCGGCCTGCATCCGGAAGGCCAACTCATAACTCTCGATACGGGCTTCCAGTTCACTCTCTTCGGCGTGCTGAGCGGCGTGGTCACGGTTGTAGGCGTTAAGAAAGGCCAGCTTATTGTATTGCCGCTCGGCATCATGGTCTTTGGGAAAATGGAGATTGGCGATGGGTTCGGAGCTGGCGCCATTGATGCGCACGCCCTGGTGAGACGCCGGGATAAAACCGCTGCCCCAGTTGCGCGGCCCATTGACGGGTCGTCCCTTATTGTCGCACAACACCACAAAAGACGGCAGGTTCTGGTTGGCCGAGCCAAGACCATAATCCACCCACGAGCCCAGGGAAGGCCGTCCGGCCACGTTGGTGCAGGTGTTCATCTGACACACGCCACCGGAATGGTTGATGCCATTGGTCCAACAGGAACGAATCACCGCCAGGTCATCGACACACTCCGCGATATGAGGAATCCATTCGGAAGCCCAGAGGCCGCTCTCGCCGTGCTGTTTCCACGTGCGTGGGGCGGGGAGCAGGGGCGAACCCTTTTCGCCCATGGCGGTAATCGGCTCGTTAAAACTTTCGGGAATGGGCTTGCCGGCCAGCTTGTTGAGCAAGGGCTTGGGGTCCAGCAAGTCGAGGTGACTGGGGCCCCCTTCCATAAACAGGAAGATCACGCTCTTGGCCTGGGCCGCCGCATGAGCCACCTTCGCCGGGATGGCATGACCGGATTCCTGACCAAGGAGGGTGCCCAACGCCAATGCCCCAAAACCAACCCCACTGCGCCGCAAGAATTCCCGACGGGAATGGGCCACATCGTGGTGGGGCTGTCCATATTGATTACAAAGTCGTGAAGACATTGGGTCTGACTCCTGGGTTATTCAAAAGCTAAGCTTGAAGGACTTTCATCGCTTCCGCGCTACGCAGAAAGTCGACGCAGAATTCCCGCCTGGGAGGGCACAGGTGTGAGTCCGAATCGCATGTCACGAATTAACCCACCCCCAGCCCCTCCAAGGAGGGGAGCTATTCTCTGTCACTGCACACTACCGATACCGCCTCACGCGTTCCGTCCGAAATACTAAACCTTCGTTTCAACAATGGCGCCACGGAGTCTTTTCGACCCCGAGCAGGGCTACCGCAAGAAGGCAGCCCCCTAATCGATATACAAGAACTCGTTCGAATTTAATAACACGTGACTGAAGTCGATGAGCCGCGCGGAAATCATTTCTTTCGGGTTGGTGCTCGCATCGACTCCGA